>NZ_ATHI01000012.1 GCF_000422245.1 Alkalidesulfovibrio alkalitolerans DSM 16529 | reverse complement strand
TCGAATTTCGCCTTGCCCATGGTGCGTCCCCTTGGTCTTGAGTATTCAAATGTTCCCGAAATGTGGAGCCCACGACCGGATTTGAACCGGTGACCTCTTCCTTACCAAGGAAGTGCTCTACCTCCTGAGCTACGTGGGCATGTCTCTGCGGCAGGGGCTCCCGTCTTGCGGTCGCGGGTGGAGCGGGAAACGGGACTCGAACCCGCAACCCTCAGCTTGGAAGGCTGATGCTCTAGCCAATTGAGCTATTCCCGCAGCTTCACCGTAGTCCAGACGGCAGAGATACCTGCCTTCTACAACGAATGCCAGAAATATGGTGGTGGGGGGAGGATTTGAACCTCCGAAGGCTCACGCCGACAGATTTACAGTCTGTTCCCTTTGGCCACTCGGGAACCCCACCAGTGAGAAAGAGCTGGAGCTGGCGATGGGACTCGAACCCGCAACCGGCTGATTACAAATCAGCTGCTCTGCCAATTGAGCTACGCCAGCCCTCGCGAGCCGAACTTCGTTACACATCCGCCACACTGTGTCAAGCGGATACGCTTCGCTCGGCGAGGGCCGCATCGTCCAGCGCTCCGGCGCGGACCAAGTCCGCTTGCCGGAAAGAGGGGCATTACGCTTCCGCCGAAAGAAAGGCAAGCATTTTTTGCGCCTCGATTCAGCTATCCCACTAGCCCTCTTTCCACTTTGGATTTTCCCCTTTCTCTTTTCCAGGGTTCCGCCGTCACCTCAAGACAATGCGCCTCGCAACACCACCAATTATTGACGAGCACATACAGGCATGCTATGTTCTGTTCGCAGCTACCACCTTCGGTGGACGACGCACGCACGGAGCACCTCTCACAAGCACATCCGTCCGGGGCGTTGACGCATCACGCACGATTTCGCCAATGGGGCGAAGTCGGCCGAAAACGCTCACCCCCGAGAAACCAGAGAGGTCCACATGTCATCCGAATCGACGCGCGATCGCCGGACCGCGCCCCGCCCGCCCCAGCGCCACGCCGCCCAGGCGCTGAGCACGGAGCACTATTTAAAGGAAGTGTTCGCCGATGCGGCCCGCGATCATCTTCCCGATGCCCCCGCGCTCTTGGAACACCTGAAGGACGAGCCGTTCTCCAACCAGGAAATCATGGGCGTGATCTTCGGCAACCGGGAGATGCTAATCCGGCTGTATGAGCAAGGGCGCGTGAAGCCCGAGCACGAATCCGCGTTTTGCAAAGCCCTTGGGCTTCGCCCGGCGAGCCGGACGAGCACACCGCCGAATCCCGGCATGCCGAGCCACAACCAGGGCATCGAGGCGCGGCACTCCCCGCACCGTGAAACCGCATTGGCCGCACGTCACGCCCACCATCAAGCCGACGCCGAAGCCCTCGGCAAACCGGCGAGCGCGGCCGGAGACCAGGCGGTCGCAGCCCGGCCCGGCAGGGAGCGGGCGAACGACCGCACCGGCGTCCGTGGCTTCATCGACCGCGCGGGGCGCGGCATCGGGCAGGCAACCTCGCGCGCCTGGGAAGAACTGACCGGCAACGAGAACCTGCACGAGGGCGCGGCCAAGGGTTTTGCGATGGCTGGCGAGGTCGTGGGGTTTGCGGGTAAAAGGATCGCGCGGGACATCGCGACGAGCGCCACCATCGGAGCGACCGGCAAGATACTGGGCAAGGCGCCCAGGATCGGCAAGGCGCTTGGCGCCGCAGCCACTGCCGCAGACGGACTCAGAAAAATCCCTGAAGGATACAAAGATTTCCAGACTCTTCCTGACGAAATGAGAGAAATCGGGAATAATCTGGCTAGAATCGGCAGAGGTAGCCTCATCAAAACTCGATAGACCGAGGGGCAGGCAGCCGTTTGCGGGCTAATACACTTGTTGCTGCGTTGCTGCCTGCCCTCTTGTGAGATCACATGTTGGAAGAAATTCTAAGCAAGCCGAAGAATATCATAACAGTTGCGAACTATGCAGCCATTGTTGCCTACTTTGTGGAAACAATTCTCATTCTTGTGTTAAAAGCGAGTAAAGGACAAAGGAAAAAGATTGGATACATATACCTCGACTTCTTCTTAGGCATGAATTACGTGATGCTTGTGATATCAAGATCGCTACTATTATATGTATCGCTATTCATCTTCCGTGCCGATGGCATAAATTACAACTACCTATCGACGATATTCCATTGCTACCTGATTTTCTTCTTTGCAAGCTGCGGGTGGGCATATGCATACTTCAGGGGCTACACCGAGGACGTTCAGTAGCAGTAGCGCCGCGCCTAGCCCTGCCAAACACCGTCCCCGTCGGGCTGAAACACACGCGAGCGGCTTCGCGATGGCTGGCGAGGTCGTGGGGTTTGCGGGGCATTCGGGGCGTAAAGCAAAACCGCCCGGCAGGGCCGGGCGGTCGGAAAGTTGATCAGGATGCGATGAGGCGCGCGTCAGGCGATGGCGGCCTCGGCCACGGCCGGGCGAAGCGGCGCGTCGTGCGCGGCCACGCCGACGCCGGACAGATGCATCTCGCACAGATACTCGTCCGCGTTGTCCGTGATGTGGCGCAGGAACTCGTTGTTCAGGGCATGCCCAGAGGCGAAGACCTCGAAACGCCCCCACAGCGGCAGTTCGGCCATGGCCATGTCGCCCACGAAGTCGAGCACCTTGTGGCGCACGAACTCGTCCTTGTAGCGCAGCCCGTCGTCGTTGAGCACGCCGTATTCGTCGAGCACCACGGCGTTCTCCAGCGAGCCGCCAAGCGCCAAGCCGTTTTGCCGCAGCATCTCGACCTCGTGCAGGAAGCCGAAGGTGCGCGCCTTGGCAACGTTGCGTGCGAAGCTCTCGGGCGTGCAGTCGAAGGAAAGCTGCTGGCGGCCGATAAGCGGATGCGGGAACTCGATGGCGTAATCGACCGCGAACCCTTGGTGCGGCGCGGCCTTGATCCACTTGCCGTCGCGCACGAACTCGACGGGCTTCTTCAGGGCCAGAACGCGGCGTGCACGCCCTTGCTCCTGAAGGCCGGCCAGACGCAGCAGATAGACGAAGGGCGCGGCGCTGCCGTCCATGATGGGCAGTTCACCGCCCTGGACCTCGATGCGGATGTTGTCGATGCCCATGCCGCGCACGGCGGCCAGGATGTGCTCGACCGTGGCGATGGCGTCCTTGCCCCGGGCCAGGGTCGTGGCCAGCCGGGTGGAGCGCACGGCGTCGGGCGCGGGCTTGAGAAAACGGCTGCCGTCCTCGTCGCGGACGCAAAACAAAACGCCCGCGTCTTCGGGAGCCGGACGCAGGGATAGGTGAACCTTCTTGCCGCTGTGCAGGCCGATGCCCGAGCAGCTTATGGACTTGCGGATTGTGGTTTGGCGCATGCTCCCTCCGGAGCGCCTTTGAGCAAATTCCGTGCCTACTGACAACAGGCTGAAATCATTGCCCTAGGGCACGAAAAAAAGCCTCATGGACTGTAGCAATGCTGCACATCGTGGAATTTTTGCAACACCCGTTTAGTTTTTGCGCGCCGTGATCGTGCGCGCGTGTCCGGCCAGGTCGCGCAGCACGCCGACCGCATCGAAGCCCGCCGCGCGCGCCAGATCCGAGGCCGCAGCGCCCTGCCCAAAGCCGATCTCCATGAGCAGCAGTCCGCCAGGTGCGAGCACTCGCAGCGCCTCGGGCAGAAGGCCGCGCACCGCGTCGAGCCCGTCCGGGCCGGAGACGAGTGCGCCGCGCGGCTCGAAATCCGCCACCTCCGGGCTCAACTCCGCGTATTCCGGCTCGCTCACGTAGGGCGGATTGGCCACGACCAGGGCGAACGAGCCGTCCTCGGCCGGGAGGCGCGCGAAATCCGCCTCGACAAAGCGCAGCCGCCCATTGACCCCGTGGCGGGCGGCGTTTTGCCGGGCCAGGGCCAGGGCATCTGCCGAAATGTCCACGGCCAGCCCGTGGGCGCCGGGGAACTGCACGGCCAAGGTCACGGCCAGGCAGCCGCTCCCCGTGCCCAAGTCGGCGAAGGAAAAGGCGTCCTCCGCCGCGAAAGCCTCGCGCGCCGCGTCCACGATGCCTTCGGTTTCAGGCCTGGGCACGAGCACCGAGTCATTGACCGCGAAGGTCAGGCCGTAGAATTCCTTCTCGCCCAGGATGTAGGCCACGGGCTCGCCCGCGGCGCGGCGGCGCGCCAGCGCCCGAAAAGCGTCAAGCTCGGCCGGGGCCAGGGGCCTATCGGCGTCGAGCAGCATGGGCAGACGTTCGCGGCCAAGGGCCCGGGCGAGCAGCAATTGCGCGGAGAGACGGGGAGAATCCACGCCCTTGTCCGCAAACCAAGTCTCGGCCTTGGCCAGGACCGTGCGCACGGTTTCCACGGGCATGGGCAGGACGGCCGGATCAGGCCGATTCGGCCTGAAGCTTCAGGGCCTCGGCCTGGTTGTGGGCGATGAGCGCCTCGACCATCTCGTCGATCTCGCCTTCCATGAAGCGATCGAGGGAATAGAGGGTCAGGCCGATGCGGTGATCGGTGACGCGGCCCTGAGGGAAATTGTAGGTGCGGATGCGGCCCGAGCGGTCGCCGGTGCCCACCTGGGAGCGCCGCGCCTCGTCCTCCTCGGCCTTCGCCGCGCCCGCCATGGCGTCGTAGAGCTTGGAGCGCAGCATCTTCATGGCCTTGGCCTTGTTCTTGTGCTGCGACTTCTCGTCCTGGCATGCCACGACCACGCCCGTGGGGATGTGGGTGATGCGGATGGCCGAGTCGGTCTTGTTCACGTGCTGGCCGCCCGCGCCGCTGGCCCGGTAGGTGTCGATGCGCAGATCGCCCGGATCGATATGCACGTCCACCTCCTCGGCCTCGGCCAGGATGGCCACGGTCACGGCGGAAGTGTGGATGCGGCCCTGCGACTCGGTCTCGGGCACGCGCTGCACGCGATGCGTGCCTGACTCGTACTTAAGCTTGGAGTAAATCTTGTCGCCCGAGATGGAGGCCACGATCTCCTTGAAGCCGTGCGTGCCCATCTCGTGGGCCGAGAGGATTTCGAGCTTCCAGCCCTTGCGCTCTGCGAAGCGCGCATACATGCGGAAGAGATTGCCCGCGAAGAGCGCCGCCTCCTCGCCGCCGGTGCCCGCCCGGATTTCGAGAATGATGTTCTTCTCGTCCATGGGGTCCTTGGGCAGAAGCAGAACGCGCAACTCTTGCTCGACCTCGGTCAATCGAGCGTTGATGGCCGCGATCTCGGCCTTGGCCATCTCCTTGATCTCGGGATCGGAGTCGCCCAGCATCTCCTTGTTCTCGGCCAGCTCGCGCGTCAGCCTGCGGTGCTCGCGATAGGCCCCCACGATCTCGCCGAGGTCGGCATGCGCCTTGGTGAGCTTGCGGTAGCGCTCCTGATCGTTGAATGCCTCCGGAGCGGCCAGATCGCGCTCCAGATCCTCGAACTTGCGTTCCAGGCTCTCAAGCTTCGCGAACATGGTCAGTCCTTGGCCGGACAGGCGGCCGCGTCGGGATCGATGCCGATCTCGGTCTCGCCCCGCGCGTTGCCGAGCGCGCCGTTGAGGGCCGCGATGGCCACTTCGATCTGAGAATCGTCGGGCTCGTAGGTGGTCAGGCGCTGCATGAGCATGCCGGGCACGGAAAGCCAGCGGCACACGGAAAGATGCGGATACTTGCCCGCCACGCGGATCATCTCGTAGGCCAGACAGCTCACCGGAACCATGAGCACGAGCTTGAGCAGGATGATGTAGGTCTGCTTGAGCACGCTGCCCTCGGGGGTCCAGATGAGCAGAAGCGCGGGCACGAGCACGGCGTACAGCACGATGGACAGCGAAAGCACAAAGAGCATGAAGGTGGTGCCGCAGCGCGGATGCAGGCGGCTTGCTCCGCGTGCGCTGGAGCAGTCCAGCGGAAGCCCCTGCTCGAAGGCCCAGATGGTCTTGTGCTCGGCGCCGTGATACTGGAAGACGCGCTTGATATCCGGCACGAAAGAGATGCCGTAGATGTAGAGGACGAAGATCAGAAGCTTGAACAGCCCGTCCCAGGCATGAAAGGCCAGACTCTCCACTCCGCCGGACAGCCCGAGCCACTGTAGCCCGAGGGTCACCACGTGCGGCAGGACCACGAACAAGGCCAGGGCCAGACCGAAGGCCAGAGCGACGGTCCCGGCCAGGGCAAGCGGGGAAAGCTCTTCCTCGCCCTCGCCTTCAATGGCCTGCTGGGCGGAGAAATTGAGCGCCTTGATGCCGTTGACCATGGTCTCGACGAGCACGGGAAAGCCGCGCACGAAGGGCCGTTTGGCCCATTCGGCGCGCACCAGCGAGAACCAGGGACGCTCCTCCACGAGGATGGAGCCGTCGGGCTTGCGCACGGCGATGGCCAGCCGGTCGCCCCGGCGCATCATCACCCCTTCCATGACCGCCTGGCCGCCCACATGCTGGGCGGCGGCGAGATACGGCGTCAGGTTGCGCAAGAATCCTCCACGACGCGGGAAGGCTACTTCCCGTCCGCTTGGAACTTGGCGTACTTCTTGTTGAAGCGGTCGATGCGGCCCGCGGTGTCGATGAATTTCTGCTTGCCCGTGAAGAACGGGTGGCACTGGGAGCAGATTTCGACCTGGACCTGCTCGCCCTTGGCCGAGAAGATCTGGGCCTCGAAGCCGCAGTTGCAACGGAAGGTGGCTTTGAACACCTTCGGATGGATATCAGCTTTCATTGCGTACACTCCTCCTTGGGGAGAAAACGGAAGCACAGGCATATAACGCCGCTTTCCAGGCTTGGCAAGCGAAAATTCTCGCCGTGCCTTCACCCGCCCTCCATACCCCGGCGGCCCGGCGTTGCCAAGCGCCGAGCGCGATGTTGCTACGAAAGGCCGGGGCCCCCGCCATTCAGACTGGAGCCAAACTCGGCCGTACGGACCGCGACTTGACCCGGGAGCATCTTTTTGCTGTTGTGTCATGGCTGGTCGCCCCACCGCAGCCGCACCTCGTTATCAATTAAAGAACATGGAGACGCCATGCACACCCTCGTCCTTCTGCGCCATGGACAGAGCACCTGGAACCTGGAGAACCGCTTCACCGGCTGGACCGACGTGGACCTGACAGAGCAGGGCATGGCCGAGGCGCGGACCTCGGGCGAGTTGTTGCGTGACGGCGGATACGACTTCGACGTCTGCCACACCTCGGTCCTCAAGCGGGCGGTGCGCACCCTGTGGATCGTCATGGACGTGATGGACCGCATGTGGCTGCCCGTGCACCGCACCTGGAGGCTGAACGAGCGCCATTACGGGGCGCTACAGGGCCTAAACAAGGCCGAGACGGCCAAGGAATATGGCGAAGCGCAGGTCAAAATCTGGCGGCGCAGCTACGATATCCCGCCCCCGGAACTGACCGGCGACGATCAACGCTTCCCCGGCCACGACCGGCGCTACGCCACCCTCTCGCCCAAGGAGTTGCCTCTCACCGAGAGCCTCAAGCTCACCATCGCGCGGACCATGCCCTACTGGCACGAGGTCATGGCTCCCGAGATCAAGGAGGGCAAGCGTCTTCTCGTCTGTGCGCACGGCAACTCCCTGCGCGGCCTGGTCAAATACCTGGATGGCATCTCAGACGAAGACATCGTGGAGCTGAACATCCCCACGGGCGTGCCTCTGGTCTACGAACTGGACGCGAACCTGAAGCCGCTCAAGAGCTTCTATCTCGGCGATCCCGAGGCCGTGGCCAAGGCCCAGGCGGCGGTGGCCGCCCAAGGCAAGGCTTAGCAGGCCGTTCAAAACGGCCCATCTGCGGCGTTGCGGCAAAGGCGGGCGGACGCGGCCTTGACAGGCCGGGCATCATGTTCAACATAAGCCCTTCGCGGGCGATCCCCGCCCGAAAACCGACATCCCGGAGAGCCTTCATGTCCAACGACCCAAGCGCCGCCTTCACGCCCGACGCCCTGGCCCGCCTGTTCCCGGCCGACCGCGCCGACGCGTTTTTCGAGGCGCTGTTCGGCGACGCCGAGGAAGGCTCCTACGACATCTCGCTGGCCTATCTCGGGGCGAGTAACGGCGACCTGCGCTTCGAATTCCGTCTCACGCAGCGGCCCGGCAAGTGCCTCAAGTGTAGCCTGACCTACGGCCTGCCCCAGGTTTTTTCGCGCCATCCCGTGATCGGCGTGGCCAAGCTCGCCCGCGAGGCCATGGCCATGATCCACGGCGAGGGCGCGGAAGCGGCCTTCACCCTTGGCCAGACCCGGACCGTCAACGCCGCGCTGCACGCCATCCCGCTGACCGTCCGCCGCGTGGGCTGAGGAGTCCCGGCCGCCCCGGCCGAAAGAACCATGAACGCGCCAAGCCCCTCGGCCATGGCCTCGCTGCGCGAGGCGCTGCTTTGCTGGTTCGCCGAAAACGCCAGGCCCCTGCCCTGGCGCGAAAGCTACGATCCCTACCAGGTCTGGCTCTCGGAGATCATGCTCCAGCAGACCCAGATGGAGCGGGCCGTGGGCTATTTCCAGCGCTTCGTGGCGCGCTTTCCCGACATGGCGAGCCTTGCCGCCGCAAGCGAGGAGGAGGTGCTCAAGCTCTGGGAAGGCCTGGGCTACTACTCGCGCGCTAAAAATCTTTTGGCCTGCGCGCGACGGGTCGTGGCCGCGCACGGCGGCGCCCTGCCCCACGACCCCAAGACCCTGCAAGCCCTGCCAGGCATCGGCCCATACACGGCCGGGGCCGTGGCCTCCATCGCCTTCGCGCGCGACGTGACCGCCGTGGACGCCAACGTGGAACGCGTCTTCGCCCGGCTCTTCGACCTGGACATGCCGGTCAGGGAGGCGCGCACCCGGGCCTTCATCCTGGAGACGGCCGCCGCCCTGGTGCCGCGCGGGAAGGCGCGCGAGTGGAACCAGGCACTCATGGAGCTTGGCGCGCTCGTCTGCCTGCCCAAGCGGCCGCGCTGCTCCGAATGCCCGCTCAGCGGCCAGTGCGAGGCCTACCGCCTGGACCTCGTGTTCGAGCGACCCGTGCCCGCCAAGGCCGTGGACTACATCCCCATGGACGTGGCCTCGGGCCTGCTCGTGCGCGAGGGCCGCGTCTTCATCCAGAAGCGCCCGGAAACGGGCGTGTGGGCCGGGCTGTGGGAATTTCCGGGCGGCACGGTGGAGTCGGGCGAGACGCCCGAACAGGCCGTGGTGCGCGAGTTCCGCGAGGAGACGGACCTTGACGTGGCGATCACGGCCAAGCTGGCCGTGGTGCGCCACGGCTACACCCGCTACCGCGTGGCCCTGCATTGCTTCGCCCTGCGCGACCTGAACGACGCGGCCGAGCCCGCGCTGCACGCGGCCCAGGAAGGCCGCTTCGCCACCCTGGCCGAACTCTCGGGCCTGGCCTTCCCGGCCGGACACAGAAAGCTCATCGACCAACTCGTCGGCCAAAACCGTGGCGGACTCCTCCTCGATCCCATGCGCTGAGCCGTCTTGACGCGCGGCGCGCGCGGGAGCACAGAGGGTCTTGTTTACCGCGCCATTTTTCCGGAGATGCCATGATCACGGTCTTCGCCGCGCTCGCGCCCGTCTTCGCCCTCATCGTGCTCGGCCACGTCCTTTCGCGCCGCGATTTTCCTGCGCCCGGCTTCTGGCCCATGGCCGAACGACTGACCTACTACGTACTCTTCCCCGCGCTGCTCGTGGACCGGCTCTCGCGCCTGGACGCGCCCGGCGGCGAACTGTGGCGCATGACCGTGGCCCTGGTCCTGGCCGTGCTCGCGGTCTTCGCCCTGCTGCTCATGATTCGCCGCCGCGCGGCCCCGGACGGCGCGGCCTTCACCTCCGTGGTGCAGGGGGCCATCCGCCCCAACACCTACGTAGGCCTCTCGGCCGCGGCGGCCCTGCTCGGCCCATCCGGGCTCTCGCTCTCGGCCGTGGCGCTCATGACCCTCATCCCGCTCGTCAACCTGCTCTGCGTGGCCTCGCTCGGCCGATGGGGACAGCGCATCGGCGGCCCCGCGAAGGTTTCTGTCCTGCTGGAGTTGGCCAAGAACCCGCTCATCCTCTCCTGCGTGGCCGGATTCGCCCTGAACCAGAGCGGGCTCGCCTTGCCCCAAATCGCGGCCGAAACGCTGCGCGTGCTCGGCAACGCCTCGCTGCCGCTGGGTCTGCTCGCCGTGGGCGCGGGACTCTCGCCGCGCTCGGTGGTCCGAAGTCTTCGCCCCACGGCCGTTTCCTCGGCCGTGAAGCTGCTCGTCCTCCCCCTTCTCACGGCCCTCTTGTGCAGCCTGTTCGGCGTCGAGGGCGAAGCCATGGCCGTGGCCGTGATCTTCACGGCCGTCCCGGTCTCGGTCTCGTCCTTCATCCTGGCGCGCCAAATGGGCGGCGACCACGTGCTCATGGCTGGGATCATCACCGCTCAGACGGCCGCGGCCGCCCTGACCATGCCCCTGATCCTGATTCTTCTCGCGACGCTGTTCCCAGGGCTGCCCTGAGCGACTTTGAACCGGACCCGCCACCACGGCCCCTTGAAAACCTCAGTAAATCGTATAAAAAACATCAAATGCGCGAACAGCTTCCAGCCATGTCCGCCTCCATGCGGCAAAAGCGCGTCCTGGTCGTGGACGACGACCGCCTGAACCGCAAGCTCCTGCATGGCATGCTCGCCAACCTCGGGCACGACGTCGTGCAGGCCGAGTCCGGCCAGGAAGCCCTCGATCTTCTCAACGAATCCATCGACTTGGTAATGCTCGACGTGATGATGCCGCGCATGGACGGATTGGCCTGCTGCCGCGCCATCCGGGCGGACAAGCGCTTCGCCGAATTGCCTGTCATCATCGTCACCACCCTGAGCAGCCGCGAAGACAGGCTGAAGGCCGTGGAGGCCGGGGCCAACGATTTCATCGCCAAGCCCATCGACCTCATGGAGGTCAGGGTGCGCACGGCCTCGCTGCTCAAGATGAAAGAATCGCGCGACGCGGTGCGTCGTTACCAAGACGACCTCGAAGAAATGGTGCGGGTGCGCACCCAGGCCCTGGAACTGGCCCTGGACAACCTGCGCGAGCAGCGCAAAAGCACCGTCACCGCCTACCAAGACGCCATCCACTGCCTGTGCAGCGCGGCCGAGTTCAAGGACGAGGAGACCGCCCAGCACATCATCCGCATCGGTAAGATGTGCTCCCTGCTCGGAAGCAGGCTCGGACTCTCGCGCGACGAGGCGGAGCTTTTGCTGCACGCCGCCCCCATGCACGACGTGGGCAAGATCGGCGTGCCCGACGCCATCCTGCTCAAGCCCGGCAAGCTCACGGCGGAAGAATGGCCCATCATGCAACGCCACGCCAGCATCGGCGCGCGCATCCTCGGGCAATCCGCCTCCGAACTTTTGCAGGCCGGAGCGATCATCGCCCTTTCTCATCACGAAAAATGGGACGGCTCGGGCTATCCCGGTGGCCTTTCCGGCACAGGTATTCCGCTCTACGGCCGCATTTGCGCCGTAGCCGACGTCTTCGACGCCCTGACCTCGCGAAGGCCCTACAAGGAACCCTTCTCCGTGGATTCTTCCCTCGACATCATGCGCAAAGGACGCGCAAGTCACTTCGATCCCGAAATTCTCGACCTTTTTTTCGCCAACCTCGACGACATCCTGGCCATCAAGGACGCCTTCCGCGACGAACCTCTGCCCGCCTGAATCGATTCTTCACCGTTGCCCTTCCGCGCGCCAGGAGGTATGACCACCCTCCTGACTGAATGCACAAGGAAGGTACCTCATGGATATACTCGATCAAAACCAAGCGCTTGCCAATCTCCTCGACGCCCACCTGACCGATCTCGCCCAGGCCGAGGGGCTGGACAAATCCCAGATACTGGACGGCATCAGGGCCGGCCGCATGGTGCTCCTGGCCAACCCCGGCCACGCGAACGTGCGCCCCACGCTCATCGGCCAGCCCGCGCGGGTCAAGGTCAACGCCAACATCGGCACCTCCAAACTCCTGAACGACCCCGCGCTCGAAGCGGCCAAGCTGGCCGAGGCCGAGCGCGCCGGGGCCGACGCGGTCATGGACCTCTCCACTGCCGGAGACCTGGACGCCATCCGCCTCTCCATGCTCGCCGCCACGCCGTTGCCGCTTGGCACCGTGCCGGTCTACGCGGCCGCGCAAAAAAGCATCGAGGCGGGCGAGGACCCGGCCGGGATGGACGCCGACGCCATCATCGACGAGATAGCCAAGCAGGCGCGGCAGGGCGTGGACTTCATGACCGTACACTGCGGCGTGACCCGCAAGGCCGTGGATCTCGCGGGCTCGCGCGTGTGCGGCGTGGTCTCGCGCGGGGGCGCGCTTCTGGGCCGCTGGATGCGCGAAAACGGCCGCGAAAACCCGCTCTACACCCGCTACGACGACATCCTGGACATCTCCCGCGAGTTCAACCTGACGCTCTCGCTGGGCGACGGGCTTCGCCCCGGCGCGGGCGTGGACGCGGGCGACGCCGCGCAGTGGGAGGAGGTTGCCGTGCTCGGCGAGTTGCAGGCCAGGGCGCTTCGCGCGGGCGTGCAGGTGATGATCGAGGGGCCTGGGCACGTGCCCTTGCATCTGGTGGCCGGGCAGATCCAGATGGCCAAGCGGCTGACCAACCATGCCCCGCTCTACGTGCTCGGCCCCCTGGTCACGGACTGCGCGGCCGGGTACGACCACATCGCCGGGGCCATCGGTGGCGCCATCGGCGTGATGCACGGCGTGGATTTCCTGTGCTACCTGACCCCGGCCGAGCACCTGACCCTGCCCTGCCTGGACGACGTGCGCCAGGGCGTTCTGGCCTCGCGCGTGGCCGCGCAATCCGGCGAGGCGGCGCTTGGACGCCCCCACGCCGTGGCTCGCGACCTGGCCATGTCCAAGGCGCGCAAGGCCCTGGACTGGGACGGCATGGCGCAAAACGCCCTGGACCCGGACATGGTCCGCTCCCGCCGCAAGGAGCACGCCCACGAGAAAGAATGCGCCATGTGCGGCAAGTACTGCGCCATGAAAATGCTCTGACAGGTCAGGCCGGTGAAAAAGCCCTATCTGCTGCGTTGCTGCGAAAAGTTCAAATCCTCGCGTATTTCCAATACGCGTCGGCCTTGAACTTTTCTTGCGCCTTGCATCTGGAACTTTTTGACCGGCCTGCGCGGTTGGAGCATCGGCAGCCTGCGAGGCTGAAATCATCGGCAGCCTGAAAAAGAAGTTTACCAACAAAGAGGCCCGCTCGCGCGGGCCTCTGGCATTTTACTGGACGTGCGGGGCTGAATCAGGCTCCGGCCTTGGACTGCGCCGTTTCGCTCGCGGCCTCGGGCTTGAAGCCCAGCCATTTCGTCAGCCGATCCAGATACATGTAGTAGACAGGCGTAATGTAGAGCGTGATGAGCTGCGAGAAGAGCAAGCCGCCGACCACGGCCAGTCCCAGGGGCTGGCGGGCCTCGCCGTCCGCGCCGTAGGCCAGGGCGATGGGCAGCGCGCCCATGAGCGCGGCCATGGTGGTCATCATGATCGGCCGAAAACGTATCAGGCAGCCCTCGTAGATGGCCTCGGCCGGGCGCTTGTTCTCCCGTCGCTGCGCATCGAGCGCGAAGTCGATCATCATGATCGCGTTCTTCTTGACGATGCCCACGAGCATCATGATGCCCACGAATCCGTAGATGTTCAGGTCCACGTCGAACAGCCACAGGGTGACGAGCGCGCCGAAGGCCGCCGAGGGCAGGCCCGAGAGGATCGTGATGGGGTGGATGAAACTCTCGTAGAGGATGCCGAGCACGATGTAGATGATGGCCACGGCCAGGGCCAGCATGACCAGAAGGCCGCGCGTGGAGGCCTGGAACGCCTGGGCCGTGCCCTCGAAGCCGGTGCTGAAGGTGTCGGGCAAAAGCGCGCGCGCCTCGGCCTGGACCTCGGCCACGGCCTGCGAAAGGGCCACACCCGGCCTAAGGTTGAAGGAGATGGTGGCCGAGGGAAGCTGGCCGCTGTGGTTGATAACCACCGGCCCCACGCCCTTGCCGAGTTCGGCCAGGGCGTCCAGTGGCACGAGATTGCCTTCGTTCGAGCGGACGTAGAGCATGGACAACGCGGAGATGTCGCGCTGGTATTCGGGCAAAAGCTCCACGATGACCTGGTAGTCGTTAGTGTCGGTGTAGATCGTGGAGACTTGGCGCGACCCGAAGGCGCTCTGCAGGGCCTGCTCGATCTGCCGGGGCGAGATGCCCAGCGCCGCGGCGCGGTCGCGCCTGATGTCCACCCTGATCTCGGGGTTGGACAACTGAACGTCCGATGCCACGTCCTGTATGAGGCGCGAATCCTTGAGGCGCTCCGCGAGCAGCGCGGCGTAGTGGTACAGCTCGCGTGAGTCGGGGTTTTGCAGGGTGAACTGATAAACGCTGCGGGTGCTGCGTCCGCCGATGTTGATCATGGGCGGATTGCGCAGGAACGTCTGGATGCCGGGCACCGAGTTGAGCACGGGCCGAAGCCTGGCCACCACCTCGTCGGCGCTTTCGGTGCGTTGGTCGTAGGGCTTGAGTTTGATGCTCAAGCGGCCGGTGTTGCCGGTGCGGTTTGGTCCACCCGCGCCAACCACGGACATGAAGGATTCCACGGCCGGGTCGTCCTTGAGAAATCCGTGCAGCGATCGCTGGTAGCGGATCATGTCGTCAAAGGAGGTGCCCTGGGCGGCCTCGGTGGTGGCCCAGATCATGCCTGTGTCCTGGCTGGGCAAAAAGCCCTTGGGCATGTGTTGAAAAAGCGCCACCGTGGCTATGAGAACGGCGATCGAGGCCGTGAAGGTCAGCACGTGGCGGCGCATGCAGTAGGCCAGCGAACGGCGGTAGATGCCCAGCATGGCTTCGAAAACGCGCTCCGAGGCTCGATACAGACGCCCTTGCGTGGCGGGCGCGTGGCCGCCCTCGCCCAGGAAGCGGGCGCAGAGCATGGGCGTGAGCGTGAGCGAGACCACGCCCGAGAAGAGCACCGAGACCATGATCACCACGCCGAACTCCTCGAACAGGCGGCCCACCACGCCGCCCATGAACATCACCGGGATGAACACGGCCGCGAGCGAGATGGTCATGGAAACGATGGTGAAGGCGATCTCCTCCGAGCCGTCCAGGGCAGCCGCAAGGCTCGGCTTGCCCATCTCCCGGTGGCGGATGATGTTCTCCAGCATGACGATGGCGTCGTCCACCACGAAGCCCACGGCCAGGGTCATGGCCATGAGCGAAAGGTTGTCCAGCGAGTAGCCCATGAGATGCATGACCGCGAAGGTGGCGATGATCGAGATGGGCAGGGCGAGGCTCGGGATGATCGTGGCCCGGAGGTTGCGCAGGAAAAGGAAGATGACCAGGACCACCAGGCACACGGTGAGCACGAGGGTGAACTTCACGTCGTGCACGGAGTGGCGGATGGACTCGGAGCGGTCGTAGAGCACGGACAGTTCGAGGCCGGGCGGAAGCTGCTGGCGAAATCCAGGCAGCAGGTCGAGAACGTCGTCCACCACGGCCACGGTGTTGGCCCCGGGCTGGCGCTGGATGGCCAGGATCACGGCCGGATCGTCCACGCGCCACAGGGCGGCCTTGTCGTTCTCCACGCTGTCGAGAACCCGGCCAAGCTGCTCCAGGCGCACGGGCGAGCCGCCCTTCCAGGCCACGATGAGCGGCCTGAAGTCGGCGGCCTGCTGCAACTTGCCCGACGACTTGATGTTGTAGGCCGTGTGATCGCCGGAGATGGTGCCCGTGGGCAGGTTCACGTTGCCGCGCGAGACCGCCTCGGCCACCTCGTCGATGCCCAACCCCCGCGAGGCCAGGGCCTTGGGATCGAGTTGCACGCGCACGGCGTATTTGCGCGCGCCAAAGACGTTCACCTGGGCCACGCCCGAGACCATGGACAGCCGTTGGCCGATGATCGTATCGGCGTACTCCGTGACCGTGGACAGCGGCAGTGTGGTCGAGGCCAGGGTCAGGTAGAGGATGGGCGAATCGGCCGGGTTGACCTTGCGCAGGGACGGCGGCGTGGTCATCTCCGCGGGCAGGCGGCGAAGCGCCTTGGAGATGGCCGATTGCACGTCCTGGGCAGCGGCGTCGATGTCGCGCTCCAGGCTGAACTGGATGGTGATGCTGGTGGAGCCGAGCACGCTCGCCGAACTCATGGAATCAATGCCGGCGATGGTCGAGAATTCGCGCTCCAGCGGCGTGGCCACGCTCGCGGCCATGGTCTCCGGGCTTGCGCCCGTCAGGCTGGCGCGCACCTCGATGGTCGGAAAATCGACCGTGGGCAGGTCGGAGACCGGCAGCTTGAAATAGGCCATGACGCCAAACAGCAGCATGGCCGCCATGACCAGCGTGGTCATGACCGGACGACGGATGAAGGGCGCGGAAATGTTCACGAGGCGCTCCCGGCCGAAGCGCCGGGCTCTGGAGCGAAATCAGGCGCGGGCGCTTCGTCCCGGACGTCCACGGCCGCGCCCGGCGTCAGGCGCAACTGGCCGTCGGTGACAACACGTTCGCCTACCGAAACGCCCGAGACGAGGACCGTCTCGTTCTCGGACGACAACCCCGTGACCACGGTCTTGATCTGGGCGACTCCAGACGCGTCCACCACCCAGACGTACTGGTTGTCCAGTCCGGTCTGCACGGCCCTGGCCGGGGCGATGAGGGCGTCGCGCACCTCTCCCAGGCGGACGGAGACGCTCGCAAACTGGCCGGGCCAGAGCATGCGGTTCTCGTTCCTGAACTCGGCCTTGAGGGTGATGGTGCCAGTCTGGCGGTCAACGAGGTTATCCACGAAGAAAAGCCGCCCCACCTCGGGAGACGCCCCTCGCGCCGCAGGCAGGGCAATTACCGACACCTCGCCCGTTCGCATGGCGCGCAACACCTCGGCCAAGCGCTCCTCGGGCACGGCGAAGCTCACGTGCACCGGCTCCATGGCCACGACATCCACCAGGGGATCGTCGGCATTGGCCTTGATTATGTTGCCCTTGTGCGCGCGCAGCCGTCCGGCGCGTCCGGCAATGGGCGCATGGATGAAAGCGTAGTCGAGTTGCACGCGAGCGCTCTCCACGCTGGCCTCGTCCGCGCGCACCGAGGCCTTGAGCGAGGCCAGGGTGGAAAAAATCTGGTCGAACTGCTCGCGGCTGACGATGCCCTGCGAAAGCAGTTCCTCATAGCGGCGGTAGTCTTCCTCCGCCTTGTGCAGCAAGGCGGCGTTGCGATCGAGCCTCGCCTTGGCCTCGCGCAGGGCCGCCTCGTGGGGCCTGGGGTCGATGGTGAAGAGAAGCTGCCCCTTCCCGACGTCCTGGCCTTCCTCGAAATGCACGCCCACCAGTTCGCCACCGATGATGGACTTGACGTTGACCGTGGCGCTGGCCTCGACCGCTCCCACGGCACGAAGCTCAATGGGGAAATCACCTTGCCGGACCAGGGCCGTGGTCACGGGCACCCTGCTCCCCCTCGGAGACGGAGCGGCTCTCGCGGACGACGCGGTTGAACCGGGAGCCTGCTCCTGCGCGGGTGCGCGGGGGGCATCGCGAAGATCGGGGCCAAGCCACGTAAAAAGAAGAGCGCCTGCGCCAAGCAGCACCGCGACGCGAAGAACAAAGCCGATTCGTCTGCTCATACGGGTATTGTCTCACGACCCGAGCGCGGCGGCTTGCGGCCGCGCGGCGGGCCCTTCGCGTCCTCCCGGGGCAGCGGCCGCGACGAGCCGGTCGCGCGCCTCCTTGATGCCGCCAAGGGAAAACCGGGTGATGTGTTCGGCAAGGCTGTCGATGTTTTCCTTGTCGTAGCACAAGTTGGGGTACAAGACGCCGATGGTCGGCGCGGCAAGGTAATGGTGCAGGCACTGCCCCACGACGGACAGACAGCAGCGCGTCACTGCCTCGTCATCGGGTGGCAGGTCCAAGAGCTCTCCCACGGTCTCTCCCAGTCGCTCGGCCATGGGCTTGATGGCCTCACGCACGAGATCTTCCATGGCCGGGTTGGTTTCGAAGAACTCGCGCCGCAGGAGGCGCTCGCCCCAGGTGCGGCGATCGACGCCCGCGATGCGCTCCATCTGCGCGCGCACGAAGGCGTGCAGGCGTTCCTCAGGCGTCTGCCGGAGGTCGCCCATGTCCGGCGGGAAACGACTCAAGGATTCGTTCAGGGCATGGGCCAGAACTTCCCTGTACAACCCTTCCTTGCCTCCGAAGTGATAGGCCACAAGGGCCACATTCACCCCGGCTCGGCCGCATATGCCCCGCACCGTGGCTTTATGGAAGCCGCTCTCCGCGAATATCCGCCCGGCGGCCTCGATGATACGCTGTCGCGTGTCTTTCGCTTTTCCCCTGGACACCTGATCCTCCATGTCTTTGCGCAAACACATTAAACATTCGTTTAACGCAGTGTCAAGGTATTCCAGACGGTTCTGCTGTGGATTCAAACCCCTCCACAGCTCGGAACGCGCTCAAAACGCGATGGAACCCTTCGACGTTCCGCCGGGGGCTTACAGAAAGACACGTACAAGTCTAAACGCACGTCATGGCGTTTCCACGACCCTAAAGTTGTGCTATGGCTTTCCGAAAAGAGGTCCAGTAGGTCCCAAAGACCAAAAAAGGCCACAGGGCGCCTGACCACAACCAGCCAGCGCACGGCATGGAGTTCTTCATATGGCGCAAAAGACGGATCGGGAATTGTACACGCGGACTTTTTTCGCCAGACAGCCGGTCTTCACGCGCGCCGAGTCGCTGTGGGGGTACGAGTTCTTCTACCGCGACAGCCTGGAGGCCGAGTCCGCGAACATAGCGGACAGCCACCTAGCGACCCTCGACGTCGCGGCGAGCGCCTTCGGCGGGCAGATGCGCGACAGTCACGACGCCTCGCGCGTGTTGCTGACCTTCACCGAGCAGGCGCTGCTCGAAGAGGTTCCCCTGGCCCTGCCCTCCGGGCTCACGGTGGTCAAGCTGCACGAGCCGGACGTTCTGACGGACGAACTCCTGTCGGCCCTGCAACACCTCAGGGCCGAGGGCTACATGCTCGCTCTCGACGGTTTCAGCGCCCAGCCCTCGTTCAAGGACCTCTATCGCAAAACAGACATCTTCATCCTGGACGCGTTATCCCTCGACAGTTTCGACATGAAGCGAATGATGGCTGCCGCCCGAGAGTTTCCCGGCAAGGTTCTGGCCAAGCGCGTGGAGGACCGCGAACACTACGCGGAGCTTTCCGCCATAGGCGTGGACCTCTACCAGGGGTTCTTCTTCCAGAAACCAGTCAACATTCCGGGTCGCAAGCTCTCCTCGAACGAGGTGTCGCGGCTCAATCTTTTCAGACTGCTCGAACGCACGGAGCCCGATTTCAACGAGCTCGCGGCCATGGTACAGACGGACGTCTCCATCAGCTACCGGTTGCTGGCCTATCTCAACTCCGCGGCCTTCTCATTTCCGCAGAAGATCCACTCCATCAAGCAGGCCGTGGTCATCCTGGGATGGACCACTGTGCGCAACTGGCTCAGGCTGATCATTCTCACGGACATGGTTCCGCACGGCAAATCGCCCGAGCTCGTTTTCATCTCCGCCATCAGGGGAAAATTCCTGGAGAAGACCTGCATCGGCCACACGGCTCCAGGATGCGATGCGGGCGGGCTCTTCCTGCTCGGCCTCTTCTCGCTGCTGGACGCGCTGCTGGATATGCCCATGGCCGACGTCCTGGACAACGTACCGCTGGAGACGGAAATCAAGAACGCCCTGTGCGGTCACGAATCGCGCTACGCGCCCTGGCTGGATCTGGCGCGCTGCTTCGAGAACGGCAACTGGGAAAAACTGGACGCGGACATGCAGGAGCTTCGGCTCGATCCGCTGGTGGTGGCCCGCTGCTACTACGACTCGCTTTTGTGGGCCAATTCGTTTTTCGGATTCAGGCCGGGAAGCTGACCGGGCGTCAGGATTTTGGATCGCCTGGGGCCGCTCTGCGGCAGGCCCGGCGGTCGGGCCGAGAATGGCGCGGGAGATGTGGAACCGTCGCGTCACGCCCCCGCTTCGTTCTCAGTGACTCCATCGGTCAATACCTTGTATCTCTTGAACAACTCCGAATGGAGCCGCGAACGCTCGTTCTCGTGCAGCGTGGTCAGATATTTTTCGAGTCCTTCGGAGACCGCCCGCCTGATGATCGCCATGTATTCCTCCCCGGCTTCCCCCTTGAGCAGGCCGTGAAGTATTTCAAGCATCGAATCCAGGGCCGCCTCCGCCTCGCGCAGGGACGGAAACGGACCTTCGCAGTGCCTCCCTTCGGGGCAGACGATGTAGAAGCCTTCCTTCAGCGGCGTGATGACGATATCGGGCAGAGTGCTGTTGGAAGGCCAGGTAATCACGACGAATTCTCCGAAAATGCTGATTCGCCAATTGAAAACGACATGGCGTGGTGTCGTTGGACATACGGCCGAAACAGGGCGTACATCAATGCCGCCAATACATTATCATAGCTATACACACTAATACGTTCCCCATCCCCACGTCAAGACGAGGGGCGCCCGGCAGAGACTGGAATCCTCGGCAAGGCGCGTGCGAAGCCCCTCTCGCGCCCCCTAAAGAAGCTGCAGGTCGAGGTTGAAGGTCGAGGTCCGGGAGGCGGTCGGCACGGCGCGCGGCTTTTGCTCGTGCAGGTGCACGAACAGGCCGTAGCCCGCGCCGCGCAGCTCGTCGAGGGCCACGGTCAGGTCCAGCGGCCAGCCGGGGAAGACCCACCACAGCGGCCCGTAGCCGCGCACCCACAGCGTCTCGCCCATGGGGCTTCGCAACGCCTCCTCGGTTTTCACCTCCACAGCCTTGGTGCGCGAGACGCACAGCGGCCACATGCCGCCCGCGACCACGCCAAGCGGCAGCGGGCTTTGGCGCGGCAGGGCCAGAAGATCCTCGCGCGGCAGCTCGGGCGAGACGATGGCCCCGGAAAAGCCGAGCCGGGCGAGCGATTCGACGGCCAAGGCGTTGGACGTGTTGCAGAAGGGGCCTGCCCAAAGCTGGAGCTTGCCCGGACCGTCCAGGTTCGCGAAGAGTTCCGCCTGCCAGGGGGCGTTGCACACGAAGCGGCGCGCACCGCCGTTGCGCAGCGCGCGCAGCACGCGCAGCGCCCAGGCTTCCTCCTCGGGCCAGAGCACGGGCGGCAGCCACCACCAGACGCGGGCCTGCATGGCGCGCGGCGTATCGTCGAGGCTTGACGGCTTGAGCCAGAGTCCGATGTCGCCAGGCTGGCGGCCCGAGGGGGCCTTGCGGTGCACGTCCAGCCTTCTGCCGCGCTGTGCGGCCAGGTCCTCGCCGCCACGCGCCGAGGGCTTGGGCGTGAAGGTCCGGGGCATGCGCGGCATGAAGTCGGCCGGGCCGGGTTTTGGGGCCCCGGTGCGCTCAAGGGCGGCGCGCAGGGGGGCGAGCAGGGCGATCAGGCCTTGCTCGCGGCGGTCGATGAGGTGCACCGGCATGCCGGGCGTGAAGGTGACAATCTCCGGCTTGCGCGCGCCCTTTCCTTTCGGGCCGAAGGGCGGGCGGCCCTTTTTCGGCAGGGGCGGCTTCAGGTGGTAGCGGCCCTTCTTGGGCACGTTCGCGCCGACGGTCAAAACCGCATGGCCAGGCTCGTCCTCGGCCCCGACGCGAATGCGGTCGCCGCGCAGCAGCGGCTCGCGCGGCGAGAGGACCACGCCGCCGCCCGGTTCGCCCAAAAGCTTGCCCACGAAACGGCCGGAGGTCGTGCCCTCGGCGGGCGTGACCGCGGGATGCGGCTTCTGGGGCAAGAAGGCGTAGTGCGTGCGCGGCCTGCCCAGGGCGAGTCCAAGGTAATCCTCGGCGGCCTTCTTGCTTTCCGGGCTGCCTTGGCCGTCGCGCAGCGCCTTGTAGGCGGCCACGGTGTGGAAGACGTAGTGCGGCCCCTTCTTGCGGCCCTCGATCTTCCAGCAGCGCACCTTGGGCACGTCCAGGAGCAGCCGCGTGAGCACGTCCAAGGAAAGGTCGCGACACGAGAAGAGGCGCTTGCCCGAGGGTTCTGCGCCAGCGCGGCCCGAAAACCCCGGACGGCCGGGCTTTGCGCGGGGCGGCGCGCCCTTGGCGTAGCGGCGGCGGCAGGGCTGCACGCAGCGGCCGCGCAGGCCGCTTTTGCCGCCGAGAAAGCTCGACCACCAGCAGCGGCCCGAGACGGCGTAGCACAGCGCGCCGTGCACGAAGACCTCCAGATCGAGACCTTCGGGGCAGGCTTCGGCCATGCCCTTGATCTCGTCGATGCTGAACTCGCGCGGCAGAATGACCCGCGACGCGCCGAGCTTTTCAGCCGTGCGCAGTCCGGCCGGGTGCGAGACGGCGGCCAGCGTGGAGAGGTGCAGCTCGCCCGTGAAGCCCGCCTGGCGGGCCAGATCGAGAATGCCGAGATCCTGGACGATGAGGGCGTCGGGCTTCACCTGGCGCGCCAGACGCTGGATGAGCCGTCCGGCCTGGGCTTCCTCGCCGGGCTTGAGCAGCACGTTCAAGGGCACGTAAGTGCGCACGCCCTTGTCGCGGCCCAGGGCGGCGAGCCGGGCGAGTTCGGCGGTGGCGAAATTTTCCGCCTGCATGCGGGCGGAAAAGTGCTTCAGGCCCGCGTAGACGGCGTCGGCCCCGGCCGCGACGGCGGCCAGGAAGGATTCGGCGTCTCCGGCGGGAGCCAGGATTTGCGGTGTGCGATCGTTCATTGTATGAGGCTCGGGCATGGCCGTGGCCACTTCCTCGTGGCCGTTGTTCAGGGCCAAAGAGCCTATCCGAGAGGACGATGGAGCACAAGACCTGCCGCATGCTGCGCGTTCGGGCCCTGAAAGAGCTTTCGGGCGGCGAACAATACCTGCTGACGCTTGACGATCCCGGCTTTTCCTCCTGGAAGCCGGGGCAGTTCGTGATGATCCGGCCGGTTTCCTTCGGCCTGGAGATGCTCTGGGCGCGGCCCATTTCCATCGCCATGTGCGACGAATCGGGCCTTGTGCTCATGGTTCGCCGCGCGGGCCGGGGCACGGAGCGCATGGCCCGACTCGCGCCGGGCGACGAGGTGGCCTTGTGGGGGCCGCTCGGCACGAGCTTCACGACCGACCGCGAAAAGCCGACGCTTCTGCTCGCGGGCGGCATTGGCGTGGCTCCGTTCTGGGGGTACGCCGCGCGCCACCCCCGTCCGGAGAACCTGCACCTGCTGCTCGGCCACACCCTGCCCCTCGACGCCTTCCCTCTCGATCCCTTCGCTGGCATCGGCCAGGTGGAGACCTTCTACCAGCGTACCATGGCCGATCTCGACGCCTTCGTGGCCCTGCTCGACGAGCGCGTGGCCGGGTTCTCGGGCGGGTTGGTCCTGGCTTGCGGCCCCACGCCCTTTTTACGCACCGTGCGCCGCCTGGCCGAAAAGCACGGCGCGCGCTGCCAGGTCTCGCTCGAAAACCGCATGGCCTGCGGCATCGGGGCGTGTCTTGGCTGCGTCGTCAAGGATGCGGCGGGCAACCTCGTGCAGTCGTGCACGCGTGGCCCGGTCTTCTGGACGCACGACCTTTCTGAGGAGATGTAGCCATGGACATGCGCGTCTCCTTCGGCGGCCTTTCGCTCAAGAATCCCGTGCTCACGGCCTCGGGCACCTTCGGCTACGGGCTCGAATTCATGCCCTACGGCGACCTGAAGAAGCTCGGCGGGCTGGTGGTCAAGGGCATTTCGCTCAAGCCCCGGCAGGGCAATCCCATGCCGCGCATCGCCGAGACCCCGGCGGGCATGCTCAACGCCATCGGCCTGCAGAACATCGGGGTTGAAATCTTCGTGCGCGACAAGCTGCCGCGCCTGCCCTGGCGCGAGACGGCCGTGATCGTCAATCTTTACGCCTGCGCGGCCGAGGAGTTCGGCGAACTCGCGGCCAGACTCGCGGGCGAGGAGGGCGTGGCCGCGCTCGAAGTCAACGTTTCCTGCCCCAACGTCTCGGAGGGCGGGGCGGCCTTCGGCGCGGCCCCCTCGCAGATCAGGCGGGTCACCGAGGCGGTCAAGCGCAGCGCGGGCGATAAACCCGTCATCGTCAAGCTCTCGCCCAACGTCACGGACATCGTGGCCGCCGGGCGCGCGGCCGCTGACGGCGGGGCGGACATCCTCTCGGCCATCAACACCCTGACCGGCATGGCTGTGGACGTGCGCAAACGCGCGCCGCGCCTGGCCAACGTGGTGGGCGGGCTTTCAGGCCCGGCCATCAAGCCCGTGGGGCTTCGCTGCGTGTGGCAGCTCGCCCGCGCCCTGCCCCTGCCGGTCATCGGCATCGGCGGCATCGCGTCGGCCGAGGATGCGCTGGAGTACATCCTCGTGGGCGCGCACGCCGTGCAGGTGGGCACGGCCACTTTCCTGCGGCCGGACACGGCGTTTCGTCTCGTGGACGAGATCGATGCCCTGTGCGGCGAGCTTTCGCTTCAATCGTTCGAGGGGTACAGGGGCTCGCTTTCGATCTGACACCGGCAACCGGGAGGAACCATGTCGCGTACAGACCGTCTCGCAGAACGCCGCGTCGTCATCGACCGGCGTTCGGGGGCCTATCTGAGCTTTCCCGACGTGGCCTTCGCGGGCGAAGGGCGGCTCGTGGCCGTGTACCAGGAATCCGAGAGTCATCACCCCCGCTCCCGCCGTCTGCTGTGGCGCGTCTCCGACGACCTGGGCCGGACGTGGAAGCCCCAGGGGGTCTTGCGCGCCTACGGCGGGCATTGCCCCCCCCCCTCCCTGCATTCCGATGGACGCATGGCCGTGATCTCCGACGGCCC
>NZ_ATHI01000011.1 GCF_000422245.1 Alkalidesulfovibrio alkalitolerans DSM 16529 | reverse complement strand
GCATTCCTGCTGAACCGCTCTTCCGATCTAAGATATTCGCGAGGGCTTGAATCTTTTGCGGCAACGCGGCAGATGGGGCTTTTTCAGCGGCTTGGTATGACGAAATGACAACTAAATATTGAACGTATAGACCTTCTTTTCCGGCGGCGGTTCGTCGTCGCTTTTGCCCGTTTTTCCGCCCTTTGCGTCGTCTGGCTGGGTCTTGCCCGCTGCCTCGGCACGGCTGAAGATGCGGCCCTTGGTCTTCTCCACGATCTTGGCCGCGTCGCGGGCGAAGGGATTCATATCCAGGGCGGCCGAGGCCATGTCATAGGCCTCGCTCCATTGTTTGAGGGCCAGATGCAGCCGGGCCAGGATGGTGTAGGCGCGGTCGTTGGGGCCGAAGTTCCTGAGCGCTTCCTTTGTCACGGCCACAGCCTTCTCAAACTCGCCCAGGGTCTCCAGGGCCGTGACGAGATGGCTGTAGGGCCTCGTGTCGCGGGGGTCGGCCTTGATGGCCTGCTCCAGGTACTCGACCGCCTCGACGGTCATGCCGCCGCGCATCAGCCGCGAACCGATGTCCTGCAGGATGCCCGGCTCGGAAGCGAACTTCTCGGAGGCCTTGCGAAAGGCCAGCCGCGCCTGGTCCTTTTGCCCCTCCTCCATGAGCTTTTGGGCCGCGATCAGGGCTTGGTCGATGGACAGCTTGTAGGCGTACATCTTTTCGTATTCGGCCTGTTCGATGGCCCCCCTGATCTTGTCACGGACCTTTGTGAGCTGGGCTAGGAGTTTCTTTTCCTGGCCCTTTTGCAGCGCGATTCCCGAGGGGAAGAGGCTCTTCATCTGCGGCATGGCCGCAAAGGCGCGCAAGCCCTCGTCGAGGTGGATGGTGATCTCGAATTTCTCGCGGCCCACCACCTTGGTGTCCACGTAAAGCTCCATGGCCTCGCACAGCGAATCGAGCGCCTTGACCATGTCCAGACGCCCCGCGTAGGCCTTGGCCCTGGCGACATGTTCGCGGATGGCCTTGGCCTCCGCCTTTGCGCTCACCTGTCCTGAAGCCATGCGCTCTCCTCGTGCCCGATGGTGTACGCGAAGGCGGCGAATCCTGGCAAGTCCGCACACCCATCCCCGCCCCCAAGGAAGACCAACCCAGAATACACGGGTGGGCGAAGTTGCCCCGCCCATCTGTTTTATCTATGATTCACGGCAAATCCATCGAGAGGAGGACGCCATGGCCCGCGCGATCATCTACGGCAAGGCTGGCTGACCCTACACCGACAAGGCCAGGTCGGCCTATGCGGATGCCGAGTACAAGGACGTGAGGACCTCGCCCGCGCACATGGAGGAGATGCTTGCCCACTCCGGCGGGCAGCGCCGCGTGCCCGTGATCGTGGAGGGCGGCAAGGTCACGGTGGGCTTCGCCGGGGGCTCCTGAGGGGTTTGAACCCGGTCCGGCCGTGCGCCGGACTCACCATTATCAATTCAGGATCAGGCGCAGCACATACACCGCGACCACGCCCGCCAGCATGGCCAGGGGCAGGTTCTTGCGCCACGCGGCCACGGCCACGGTAATGGCCGAGGCCAGGGCCTCGGGCGTGCCCTGGGCCAGCACGGCCGGAGCCACGATGGCTGTGAGAATCGATCCGGGCAAGGCGCCCAAAAACGCCTCCCCGCGCGGCGAGAGGTTCATGCGGCTGCTCAGGAACAGCCCGGCCGCGCGCGTCAGATAGGTCACCAGGGCCATGCCCGCGATGGCCAGCCAAGCCTTCATGTCCGGGCTCATGCGCGCTCCTTGTACGTCATGTAGGCCAAAAGGCTTCCGGCCAGTCCCCCGGCCAGGATGTACCACTTGCCCGGCAGAACGGCCCAGGCGAGCAGCGAGACGACGGCCGCGGCGAGCCACGGCGGCAGGTCGGCCCGGCCACGCCAAAAGCCCGTGAGCAGGGCCAGGAACACGGCCGTGAAGGCGAAATCCAGGCCGAAGGCCTCGGGCTCGGCCAGACCGCCCGTGAGCACACGGCCGACGGCCGTGGCCGCGAACCATGACACCCAGACGCAAAGCCCACCGCCCGCCAGGATGGCCCCGTCGCGCTCGCCGCGCGCGTAGGCCCCCATGGCCATGGCCCAGTTCTCGTCGGCCATGAGGAAGACCGAGCCGTAGGCCTTGGCCGGGCCGAAGCCCTGGAACCACGGGGCCAGGGCCGCGCCCATGAGCACGTGGCGCAGGTTGACCACCAGCGTGGTCAGGACCACGGCCGCCACGTCCATGGCCGGTCCCCACAATTCCATGGCCAGAAGCTGCGAGGCCCCGGCGTAGACGAAGGCGCTCATGGCCAGGGCCTGGAGGTCCGTGAGACCGGCCTGGCGCGAGAGCACGCCGAAGACGAGGCCGTAGACGAAGACGCCAAGCCCGAGCGGCAATGTGGCCGTGAAGCCCCGGCGAAGCCCTTGGAGGGTGAAGGAAGGAGTCGCGTGCATGCGCGCCGTTTACACTGCGGCGGCATCCCCGGCTTGTACGAAATTGCCGCGCGCATACGTTCCGGGCGTGACCCCGTAGACGCGCTTGAAGTGGCGGGCCAGATGGCTCTGGTCGGCGAATCCGGCCTCCAGGGCGGCCTGGGCGGGCGGCATGCCGCACCGCATGTGCTCCGCGGCCAGGGCCGCGCGGCGCTGCACGAGCCAGGCGTGCGGGGTGAGGCCGAAGCGCTGCCTGAAGCTGCGCAGGAAGTGCCAGGGCGAGAGCCCGGCCAAGGCGGCCAGGTCATCGAGCCGCATCTCTCCGGCCAAGTCCGCCTCCATGCGCTCCCTGGCGCGTTCGACGCCCTTGGCGGCGCGCCGCTCTCCCTCCTCGCCGTGGGGCCGCGCCTTGGCGTGGCGGGCGAAGAGATTCCCGAAAA
The DNA here is from genome assembly GCF_000422245.1 of Alkalidesulfovibrio alkalitolerans DSM 16529. Classification (NCBI taxonomy): domain Bacteria; kingdom Pseudomonadati; phylum Thermodesulfobacteriota; class Desulfovibrionia; order Desulfovibrionales; family Desulfovibrionaceae; genus Alkalidesulfovibrio; species Alkalidesulfovibrio alkalitolerans. The sequence continues at coordinate 115,937 of NZ_ATHI01000011.1, read as the reverse complement.
CCTCGCAAAACAGCCCGGCCCGGGCGAGATCGAGCGGCAGCGCGGAGAGGGCGGCGTGCAGACGGGCCACGTCGCGGGCGGCCTGCGCGTCGTGGGCCAAGGGCGCGGAGAAGCACGGCGGCGGCCCGTCGCCCAGGTCGAGCATGCCGCGCACGAGGTCCGGGTGGGGATAGAACATGCGGTAGACCCAGCCCTCGGGCACGGCGGCCTCGCCGGTGTGAGCCTCGCCGGGGTTGATGGTCACCACCGAGCCCGGGGTCAGCACGTGCCGCCGGCCCTGGTGCGCAAAGCCCTCGGCCCCGGACAGGCAGACGCCGATGGCGTAGGTATCGTGCACGTGCGGCTTGAAGCGATGGGTGACGAAGGTGGCGGATAAAAGCTCCAGCCCCGGCAGGCAGCCGTCGCGCCAGTAACGGGCCTTCTCCGGAATCGGCGCTGTCGCCTGTCCCGCGTCCCGGCTCACGGCCGCACCTCGCGCCAGTCGCCCGGCTCGGGCATGAATGCGGCAAGGCCTTTCTCGGCCGCCAGCATCTCACGGATCTCGGCCGCGCGCGCATGGCGCTCCTCGCGCCGCACGTGGACCACGGCCAGGGCCTTCGCCCCGGCCTCGCGGGCAAAGGCGCAGGCCGTGACCACCGTGCCATGGCCCTCCACCTCGCCGTGCAGGCTGAAGGCCTCGTGGACAACAAGGCTCGCGCCGCGCGCGAGTTCGAGGCTTTCGGGCGTGGGGCGGCCGTCGCCGCTGTAAAACGCGGACGCGCCCGCCGCGTCCTGCACGCGCACGGCCAAGGCGGGTTCGGGATGCCCCGCCAGGGCGAACGAGAGCGTGAACGGCCCAAGGTCGAGCGAAGCGCCGGGCGCCGCCTCGTGAAAAACAAGGGGAAAGGCGAGGCGGGGGAGAATGCCGTAGGCCATGGGCACGAGCGTCTCCACCCGTTCGCGCACGCCCGGCTGGCCGATCAGGTGCAGCGGGGCCGTGCGGCCGTCCACGTGCAGGCGCACGAGCAAGGCGGGCAGGCCGAACCAGTGGTCGCCGTGAAAATGGGAAATCCAGACCCCGATGAGCGTGTCCGCGGCCTCGGGCACGGCCGCGAACAGGGCGTGCGCGCCTGTGAAGCCGCAGTCCAAGAGCAGCCCCGGCGTCCCAGGGCCCGCGTCGCAGTAGAGGGAAGTGTTGGGCAGGCGCTCGTCCACGGCCTCGCCCACGCCGCAAAAACAGATGCGCATCGTCGTCATCCCGCAAATCGTCGATCGGCTTGGTCGTTTTCCGACCATGCGCGGCGGCGCGGCCAGGGCTTCGCCGTCGCAAGCCTATGAATCTAGCCGGGCGCGGCCCCGTTGTCCACGGCCGCCACGCCCCCGGATTCACGCGGCACGTAAAGAGAAAAGGCCCCAGGACGGGGCCTATAAAGAGAGGTAAAGGCGGGGTCTGTGTGAATGGAGGCGTATGGTCTGCCGGACCTGACCTAGGGTTTAGCAGGGAGCGTGCCAGGACTGATAGGCCGCTCAACTTTTTGAACAACATCTGCAATATCAAAATGTTAACACTTAAATTCGGGCACAAGGGACACCCAGTGCCCCACAGGGAGTGGGATTTTTTCGACAAAATCGTCGACAAAGCGCCTTCCTGTAGCAGCCACGCAACGGGTCGAGGCTGCCGATACCTTGGCGAAGCCTTGATTCTCCATGCGTCAGCACAGGCGAGAAGACATGCACAAAAATGCAAACTGGAAGGTTACGAATGACGCATTTGCCAAATCCCAGGCCCCGGCGAAGGCCTGTTCGCATGATGCCAAGCGGCTGCGAAACATTTGCCGCGCTGGCCAGGATCGGGCGGGAATGCGAAAAGCCGCGCGCCCAGACGCGAAACGTCCGTGACGCGGCGCGCAGGCACACCGCATCACGGACGTTCAGGGCCCGAAAACGGGCCGACAGCCCCTCTCCCGCCGCGCAGAAAAAGTTCACACCCTCCGTGCGCGCAGTATGCCGGAGGATTTGATCTTTTTGCGTCAGCGCGGCAGACGGCGCTTTTAGGACAGACTGCTAGTCCTGGAAAGTGGTGGAGATGATGCGAAGCGTGATGATCACGCTGGCCAGACCCAGAAGGAACCAGAAAAAGTCCATGTCCGCCTCCATGGCTTGTGCGATTCGTAACGAACGTCTTCGCCTATAGCCCGTCTCCGGACGCATGGCAAGCCGCCATGGGGTCGTTGAAAACACCGCTTTGCAGACTGTTCAAAAGGCACCAGATGCAAGGCGCACGAAAAGTTCAAGGCCGACGCGTCGTACAGCTACGCGAGGGTTTGAACTTTTCGCGGCAACGCGGCAGATGGTGTTTTTGGGGCAGTCTGCCAAGTTTCAGGGCCGTTCAAGGCGCACGTTGGCCAATGCCCAGGACTCGACCCGGCGCGCCGTGGGCTTGCCCCAGAAAACCAGCTTCAGCGTCTCGCCGGTAAAGGAATCGCTCTCCACCGCGATGCGCACCGGCACCACCCAGTAGCCCAGTTCACGTTCCGAAAGCTGCGTGCGCACGAGCCCCTTGTGGCCCACGGGCCTGCTCTCGTCGTTGTTCTCGATGGCGCAGGGGAACTCGGTCATGTGTAGAAGTATCCCGTTGTTGCCGTCGTAGAGGGTGAAGGTGTCGGCCAGCTTGTCGCCCTCGCTGTCCCAGCTTCCGATCAGGTACAGATCGAAGGAGAGCACGTAGTCCCTCTTGGGCAGGCCGCGCAGCGTAAGCTCGGCCTTGCCGGGCACGGCGGAATTTTTTTCGTTGAAAGGGCCGAGCGCGGTCAGACCGTCGATGGAAAGCGTTTGGCGCGTGGACCACTGCGCGGGAACGCCCTTGGAGAAATCGTGCTCGACCACGGCCGTGGCGTCCGCAAAGGCGGACACGGCCAGGGCGAGAAGGCACAAGGCCAGGAATAAGACGCGTGAATGCCGCATGCGACCCTCCTTGCGCAGGCCGAAGGGGTTTCGATCCATGGTGGCGCATCCTAGGAAAGGAAACAGCACGGCGTCAAGACAAAGCCTCGCAGTACAAAAGCGTGCCGCCCGCGCACCCGGACCACGCAAGGCATCTGGCGCATCGCAGCGCTTTAGGCTATGGTGCGCGCCGTGAACGCCCTGAACATCTGCCGACTGATTGGACGTGCCGTCCTCAAATATTGTCCGCTGACCCCATCCCCCATCGTCGCCGAGGATGAAATCAGGCCCCGTTTCGTGGCCACGGACGCCGCGCTGGAAAAGGCCTGCGCCCATTTCCGCCGCGCCGGGGCCATCGGCGTGGACACCGAGTTCGTGCGCGTTCGCACCTATTTCCCCATGCTCGGCCTGATCCAGGTGGCGGACAAGCGCAACACCTGGCTCATAGATCCCCTGGCCGTGAGCGACATGACGCCCTTCGCCAGGGTGCTCAGCGATCGCGCCGTGCTCAAGGTCATGCACTCGTGCTCCGAGGATCTGGAAGTGCTCTCCTACCTCACGGGCGAGCCGCTCGGACCGGTCTTCGACACCCAGATCGCGGCGGCCTTTCTCGGCTTCGGCTTCCAGGCCGGATACCAGCAGTTGTCCAAGACCCTCTTCGGCACGCAGATGTGCAAATCCGAGACGCGCTCGGACTGGCTGGCCCGGCCGCTCTCCGAGAACCAGATCCGTTACGCGGCCATGGACGTGGTCTGCCTTTTGCCCATGCACCGGGCCCTGACCCGCGAATTGCGCAAACTCGGCCGCCTGGAATGGGCCCTTGAAGAGATCGAGCGCATGAACCGCGAGGTCACCCGAGACGTGGAGCCCGAGGACTACTACCTGCGCTTCGGTGGTCTGTGGCAGTGCGACCGCCGCGAGTTGGGCGCGCTGCGCGACCTCTTCGCCTGGCGCGAGCGCCAGGCCATGCGCCGCGACCTGCCGCGCACCTTCATCATGCAGGACAAGACCCTGCGCGCAATCGCCAAAGCCATGCCCATGACCATGCGCGACATCTCCAAGATGGAGGAGGTCAAGCCGTCCTTCGCCAGACGCTACGGCCGCACCCTGACCCGCATTGTGCGCGAGATCATGAAGACGCCCGAAGAGAGCCTGCCCGTGCGCCCAGTGCGGCCGCCCAACCCGCGCAAGGTCGGCCGCCTAGTGGAAAAGCTCAGGCCCGTGGTGGCCGAGACGGCCGAGGCGCTCAAGCTCCCGCCCGAGCTTTTGGCCCGCAAGAAGTCCGTCACCGAACTGGCGGAGAACGTGATCATGAACCTGACCAACCCCCTGCCCGACGAACTGCGCGGCTGGCGCAAGGCCGTGATCGGCGACAAACTCCTGGCGGCCCTGGAAAAATAATCCGGTTTCCCGAGCCTTGCCTGCCCTCCGTTTTCGCGGACTGTAGCCGCTTTCCCCTCCCTTTGCTCCAACTCGTATCAAGGAGCGTGATACGTTTGCCCGTTTGAATCGGGACAAACGATTTGACGCATCCGCCCTTTCCCGTGGACTACTTTCGTACCTTTTCCCGGAGGAAGCATGCGTCACGGAGCACCCGCCGAAGCCGCGGCCACTGGCGGCCTGCGGCCAAATACATTCTCCCGAGGCCGGGCGGCATGATCGTCGCGGGCGTGGATGTGGGATCCACCGGGGCCAAGGCCGTGGTCCTCGACGCCGCCACGGGCGGGATTCTCGGCCTGGCCGAGGCCCCCACCGGCTTTTCCCCGCCCAAGGCGGGCGAGGAGGTGCTCGAAGCGGCGCTGGCAAAAGCCGGTTTCGCGCGCGGCGACGTGGCCTCGGTGGTAGGCACGGGCTACGGCCGCGTCAGCCTGCCCTTCGCGGCCAGGCGGGTCACGGAGATCACCTGCCATGCGCGTGGCGCGCGCCACCTGACGCCCGAGGCGCGTTGCGTGCTCGACATCGGCGGCCAGGACTCCAAGCTCATCGCCCTGCACGCCGACGGCTCGGTCAAGGATTTCGTGATGAACGACAAGTGCGCCGCGGGCACGGGCCGCTTCATCCAGAACATGGCCGCCGTGCTCGGCCTGGACCTGGACGAGTTCGGGGCGGCCGCCGCGCGCGGCCAGCCCGTGAGCCTGTCGAGCATGTGCGCGGTTTTCGCCGAGACCGAAATCATCGGCCTCACGGCCCAGGGAGCGCGCGTGGATGACCTCGCGGCGGGCATCCTGGCCTCGGTGGCCAGGCGGCTTAAGACCCTCACCGGCCGCGTGCCGCTCGTGCCCGTCCTGGTCTTCACCGGCGGCCTGGCCCGCAACCCGGACATGACCGCGCTCATCGCGCAAGGCCTGGGTGTCGAACTGCACGCGCCGCCCGAAGCCCCTTTCGCCGGAGCCCTCGGCGCGGCCCTGATCGCCGCCGAGACCGCAACCTGACCCCAAGGACACCAAAACCACCGGAGGAATCCATGGCCTTTGCATCCGTCGAGCGCCTGAAGACCGCAGCCGAGAAAAACCCGCTTGTCGTCAAGGAAGCCAAGGAGAAGGGCAAGAAGATCGTCGGACTCTACTGTCTCTACTCCCCGGCGGAGATCGCCCTGGCCGCCGGGGCCGCGCCCATGGTGCTGTGCGGCACGCGCAACGATTCCATCGCCACGGCCGAGGAGACCCTGCCCCGCAACCTCTGCCCGCTCATCAAAAGCAGCTACGGCTTCGCCGTGCAGGGCACCTGCCCCTATTTCAGCGCCTCGGACATCATCGTGGCCGACACCACCTGCGACGGCAAGAAGAAGATGTTCGAGTACATGTCCGAGATCAAGCCGCTGCACCTGCTCTATCTGCCGCACGGCCCACACCTGCCAGAGGCCCGCGTTTTCTGGGCGGCGGAGATGCGGCGGCTGGTCGAACGCCTGGAAAAGGAGTTCGGCGTCTCCATCGGCGAGGACGACCTGGCCAAGGCCATCGCCCTGGCCAACCGCGAACGCGCCGCGCTCAAGGGGCTGATGGATCTCTCACGCCAAAAGCCCGCGCCGCTGAGCGGCATGACCATGCTCGAACTGCTCTTCAAGAGCGGCTTCTTCGCGGACAAGGAAGAGATCATCGACATGCTCGAAGAGATCGTGGCCGAGGTCTCGGCCGCGCCGCAAAACGGCGCGAGCGAAGGGCCGCGCGTGCTGCTCACGGGTGTGCCCGTGGGCATGGGCTCGCACAAGGTGGTCAAGCTCATCGAGGACGCCGGGGCGCGCGTGGTGGCCTTCGAGAACTGCACCGGCTACAAGAAGACCCTGCCCGTGGCCACGGACAAGCCGCCCCTGGAGGCCCTGGCCGAGCGCTACCTGGCCACGCCCTGCTCCATCATGTCGCCCAACACGGCCCGCTTCGACCTGCTCGACGAGATGATCCGCGACTTCTCCGCCGACGCCGTGGTGGACCTGACCTGGCAGGCCTGCCACACCTACAACGTGGAGGCGGGCAAGGTGCGCCGCTTCGTGCAGGACAAGGGCCTGCCCTATCTGCAGATCGAGACCGACTACTCCGAGGCGGACACCGAGCAGCTCAAGGTGCGCATTGAGGCCTTCCTTGAAATGATGCATTAGCAGACCGCCCCAAAGGCACCGTCTGCCGCGTTACCGCGAAAGCGCCGATCCCTCGCGTATTACGAGCGCAAAGCAGAGACTTTGCGCTCCCGCGGCTTCGCCGCTCATGCCCGCCTTCGGCGGGCCGTACTTATAACCCGGAGCACGAAAATATTGCATATTTTCTGCTCCGGGTAATATGTCTTTATACGCGTCGGGCCCGGCGCTTTCTTGCGCCTTGCATCCGGCACCTTTGGAACGGCCTGCCTATCGATTTCTTGAACAGGGGCCAATGCCCCCTGGACCCCGCGATTCGCTTCGAGGCCATCGTTGGCAAAGCCCGCTTGGGTGCGGCGACGATGCGCTCCTGGCCTTGGCTTTTCCGGAACCGTCGCAGGCTGTTTCGGGAATCGCAGGGGGTCCGGGGGAGATCATCTCCCCCGGGAACGCTTCCCTCTGGGGATGCCCGTGGAGCAGGGAAGACCGGCCTGGCACAGGCCGCAGGACGAGACCTCGATGCCCAGTTGGCGGTCGCGCACGTGGGCCTGGGTCGTGCCCCGGATGTAGTCGAAGCACTTCTGCTTGTCGCGGCGGCCTTGTGCGCTGGGCCGAACCGACCCGGCCGGGCAGCGCCTGGCGCAGACGCCGCATTTGCCTGTCGCGTGGTGCAGGCACCAGTCGTAGGGGCCTTCGTAGGCGCGCGGCGTCGCCTGAAGCGAAAGTTCGGCCACCACCGAGCCCACGCGGTGCGCCTTGCCCGCGCGGGTGATGAGCCCGTCGGACAGGCCGAAGGTGCCGTGCCCGGCCGCATAGGCCGCGTGGCGCTCGGACCAGGGCGAGGCGAAGTGGTATTTTGCGGATATCGTGCGCTCGAAGCCGGGCAGAAGCGCGGGCGCGCAGGCCCGCACTCCGCGCTTGCAAAGCCAGGCCGTCACGTGGCGGCGCAGATTTTCGTTGATCGTCTCGCCGAAGTGGCGCACCCGGCTCCAGGGCAGGCTCGGAAAGCGGGTCTCGCGCGCGTGCGCGGCCAGAGTCTGGGGGGTTTGGGGCAGCACCCAGGAGATCACGCACAGATCCGGGGCGCTGGCCGGGGCGTCGGGAAAGGCGAGGGCGAAGGCCTCCTCGGGCGTCCAGACGAAATCGCCGATGTCGCGCTTGAAAAAGGCCCACAGCGGATCGTCGCCCGCGGCCACGGCCACGAGCGGTTCGCGAAAGCACGGCTCGTCGCAGTCCGGCCCCTGCCGGTTCACGGCCGGGTCCGCGACGAAGGCGCGGATCGTTTCCGCGATGGATGCAAAATCAGGCCGCATGTCCGCTCCCTGGCGCGACCGGTCTTGCGGCTGGGCGCAAATCCGGCTAGGCTCGCGCAATTGGCATCTCCCTAGCACCACGGACGGGCATGGACAAGTTCCGCATCCTCTTGCTGCATCCCGACGCACAGGTCCGCACCGAGCTGCGCCAAGCGCTCGACCGGACGGATTTCGCGCGCGTGGTGGGCGAGGCCGTGACCGCGTTCGAGGCCATGGAGTTGATCGAGGCCATCCCCTACGGCGCGATCTTCCTGGGCTTCGAGTTGCCGGGCGGGGTCTCGGGCGTGGAGTTCGCCCAGATGCTCATCAGCCGCAAGCACCGCCCGGCCCTGGTCTTCGTGGCCCAGGACGAATCCCTGGCCTACAAGGCCTTCGAACTGGAGGCCCTGGACTACCTGCGCTGGCCGGGCGAGACCTCGCGCTTCGAGAAGACCATGCAGCGGCTGCGCGCCTTCCGCTCCACCTTCAAGGAAGCGCCGATGCCCGAGCCGCGCGCCTGGGCCGCGGACGACGAGGACGACGAGGACGAGGGCGGGCTGGTCAAGGTGCCCATGGCCGAGGACGAGGAGGACCGCTTCCTCTCGGCCCTGCGCCAGGCCTGGGACTTCAAGGGCCGCTCCCCGGAGATCGAGAAGCTGCCCATCACCCTGGACGGCAAGCTCCTGCTCGTGCCCTACGACGAGATCATCTTCGTCGAGGCCTACGAGGACTACTCCTACGTCCACACCTCGCAGAACAAATTCCTGACCTCGCACCGGCTGAAGGACCTGGAGGCGCGGCTGCGCTCGCACCGCTTCTTCCGCGTGCACCGCAAATACCTCGTCAACCTGGACATGGTCACGGAGATCGCCTCGCTGCCGGGCTCCAACTTCATGCTGCGCACCACGGTCAAGGGCAAGACGCGCATCGAACTGCCCGTGAGCCGCAGGCGCATAGCCGAACTCAAACAGATATTGGGGCTGTAGCCGTGCAGACGTTCCCCATAACCCGGCCCGCCGCCGCTTGCCCGATCCTTTCGACCACCGGCCGAATCGTTCGCCCGCGCCGCCCCGGCTTCGCGTATGAGGATGCCTGGGGCTTCGCAGATCAAGGAGTCGCATCATGGATCAGCTAGGCGCCTTGGAAACGCTCCTCCAGGAGGATCGCGTCTTCCGCCCGCTCCCCGGCCTCGTCATGGAGGCCAACATCAATCCGCAGGAACTGGCCTCGGCCTACCAGCTCGCGGCCCACGATCCGCTCGCCTTCTGGGAGAACGCCGCCCTGGAGCTGCAATGGTTCCGGCGCTGGGACAAGGTGCTCGACGACTCCAAGGCCCCGTTCTACAAATGGTTCACCAACGCGCGCTGCAACATCGTGCACAACGCGCTCGACCGCCACATCAAGACCGCCAACAAGCACCGCCTGGCCCTGATCTGGGAAGGCGAGCCCGGCGACACGCGCAAGCTGACCTATTTCGAACTCTACCGGGCCGTGAACAAGATGGCCGGGGCGCTCAAGAACCTGGGCGTGGTCAAGGGCGACCGCGTGGTGCTCTACATGCCGCCGCTGCCCGAGACGATCATCGCCATGCTGGCCTGCGCCAAGATCGGCGCGGTGCACTGCATGGTCTTCGCCGGGTTCTCCGGCAAGGCGCTGAAGGACCGGCTGCGCGACGCCGGGGCCAGGTGCCTGATCACCGCCGACGGCTTCTACCGCAACGGCCGCGTGGTGCCGCTCAAGCCCGCCGTGGACGAGATCCTGGAAGAGCAGGACGCCGTGGACATCTGCGTGGTGGTGCGGCGCGCGGGCATCGAGGTGGAGATGCACCCCGCGCGCGACGTCTGGTACGAGGACATCGTGCGCCACGAGAAGCCCGAGGCCATGACCGAGGTCATGGAGAGCGACGACCCGCTGTTCCTGCTCTACACCTCGGGCACCACGGGCAGCCCGCGCGGCATCGTGCACTCCCACGGCGGCTACATGGTGGGCATCCACCACACCCTCAACTGGGTCTTCGACATCAAGCCCACGGACATCTTCTGGTGCACGGCCGATCCCGGCTGGATCACCGGCCATTCCTACGTGGTCTACGCGCCGCTGCTGGCGGGCACCACCACGCTGCTCTACGAGGGCCACCCGCTCTACCCGCAGGCCGACCGCATGTGGCACATCACGGCCAAGCACGGGGTCTCCATCCTCTACACCACGCCCACGACCATCCGCATGCTCATGCGCTACGGCAACCTGTTCCCCAGGCAGCACGACCTCACCTCGCTGCGCATGCTGGGCAGCGTGGGCGAGCCCATCAACCCCGAGGCCTGGGTGTGGTTTTACCAGACCATCGGCCGGGGCGAATGCCCGGTCATGGACACCTGGTGGCAGACCGAATCGGGCCAGATCATGATCTCGCCCATGCCCGTGGGGCTGCTCAAGCCCGGCAGCGTGAGCAAGCCGCTGCCCGGCGTCGAGGCCGACATCGTGGACCGCACGGGCGCTCCGGTGCCGCGCGACAAGGGCGGGCTTTTGGTCATCAAGAAGCCCTGGCCGGGCATGATGCAAAACGTCTGGAACGACCCGGACGCCTACCGCGCCTACTTCGAGAAGATTCCCGGCTGCTACGTGGCGGGCGACGTGGCCCGGCGCGACGAGGACGGCTATTTCTGGATGCAGGGCCGCGCGGACGAGGTCATCAACGTGGCTGGCCACAGGCTGGGCACGGCGGAGCTGGAGAGCGCGCTGGTGGCGCACCGGGCCGTGGCCGAGGCGGCGGTGATCGGCATTCCGGACAAGATCAAGGGCGAGGTGGCCAAGGCGTTCGTGACGCTGCGCGAGGGCGTGGAGGAGAGCGACGAGCTGGCCAAGGAGCTGAAGGAGCACATGAAGCGGGAGCTTGGGCCGGTGGCGGAGCTGAAGTCGGTCAAGTTCCGCAAGGACCTGCCCAAGACCAAGTCGGGCAAGATCCTGCGCCGCCTGCTCAAGGCCGAGGAACTGGGCACCGAACCCGGCGACATCTCGATGCTGGAAGAGGAGTAGGGGAGGGGAGCGAAAACCCTCTCTCCACGACTCGTCAGAAAGTCTTTCTGTTTGATCGGCTTCGGCGGCCTTCGTCGTCATAGCCTGCCGTTGACTTCCACCCCAGGTCCGATAGAAGGGCCGTGCGGTCGCCGGGTTGCGGCGGCCTCCCCGCGAAGCGGAACCCGAAGTTTTCGGGGAAGGGAGAGGGGGCGCGGGGGAGAGGGAAGGACCGCTTGCAAAAGTCCTTCCCTCTCCCCCGCTTCCTGCCTTCCTTCCCCCACTTTCACACGGAGCACCCCAATGAGCCAGGAACCGAACAAGATCATCTATTCCATGTCGCGCGTCTCCAAGTATTACGAGAAGCGCCCCATCCTGAAGGATATCTCCCTCTCCTACTTCTACGGCGCCAAGATCGGCGTGCTGGGCCTGAACGGCTCGGGCAAGAGCTCGCTCTTGCGCATCCTCGCGGGCGTGGACACCGACTTCGAGGGCCGCACCGACTGCGCGCCGGGCTACACCATCGGCTACCTCGAACAGGAGCCGCTCGCGGGCGAGACCCGCACCGTGCTCGAAGTGGTGCAGGAGGGCGCGCAGGAGACCGTCAATCTCCTCAAGGAATTCGAGGAGATCAACGCCCGCTTCGCCGAGCCCATGGACGACGACGCCATGACCAAGCTCATCGACCGCCAGGCCGCCGTGCAGGAAAAACTGGACGCCGCCAACGCCTGGGATCTGGAGTCGCGCCTGGAGCAGGCCATGGACGCGCTGCGCTGCCCGCCGCCGGACATGACCCTGGACAAGGTCTCGGGCGGCGAGCGCCGCCGCGTGGCCCTGTGCCGCCTGCTGCTCAAGCAGCCCGACATCCTGCTGCTCGACGAGCCCACCAACCACCTCGACGCCGAGACCGTGAACTGGCTCGAACACCACCTGGCCCAGTACCCCGGCACGATCATCGCCGTGACCCACGACCGCTACTTCCTGGACAACGTGGCGGGCTGGATTCTGGAGCTCGACCGCGGCCGGGGCATCCCCTGGAAGGGCAACTACTCCTCCTGGCTCGACCAGAAGCAGGAGCGGCTGAAGATCGAGGAGAAGGGCGAGGCCAAGCGCCAAAAGACCCTGGCCCGAGAACTGGAATGGGCGCGCCAGGCCCCCAAGGGCCGCCACGCCAAGAGCAAGGCCCGCCTGGCCCGCTACGAGCAGCTTCTGAACGAGGACGTGCAAACGCTCGACCGCGAGCTCGAACTCTTCATCCCGGCCGGACCAAAGCTCGGCAAGAAGGTCATCGAGGTCGAGAACCTGTGCAAGGGTTACGGCGACCGCCTGCTCTTCGAGAACCTGAGCTTCACCGTGCCGCCGGCCGCCGTGGTCGGCATCATCGGCCCCAACGGCGCGGGCAAGACCACGCTGTTCCGCATCATCATCGGCCAAGAGCAGCCCGATTGCGGCGCGGTCAGCCTGGGCGAGTCCGTGAAGCTCGGCTACGTGGACCAAAGCCGCGATTCGCTGGGCATGGACAAGACCGTCTGGGAGATCGTGAGCGACGGCCTGGACGTGATCAACCTCGGCGGCCGCGAGGTCAATTCGCGCGCCTACCTGGGCAAGTTCAACATCACCGGCTCGGACCAGCAGAAGAAGGTCGGCGTGCTCTCCGGCGGCGAACGCAACCGCGTGCATCTGGCGCGGATGCTCAAGTCCGGAGCCAACGTGCTGCTGCTCGACGAACCCACCAACGACCTGGACGTGAACACCATCCGGGCGCTGGAAGAGGCGATCCTGAATTTCGCGGGCTGCACCATGGTCATCAGCCACGACCGCTGGTTCCTGGACCGCGTCTGCACGCACATCCTGGACTTCCAGGGCGACTCCACCGTGACCTTCTTCGAAGGCAACTTCATGGAGTACGAGGAAGACAAGAAAGCCCGCCTGGGCGAGGACGCGCTCGTTCCCAAGCGCATCAAGTACCGCAAATTCTCTCGTTGACAGGCTGCATAGGCGTTTCTGGCGGGGAGGGAGGGCAGGAAACTTTTGCAAAAGTTTCCTGCCCTCCCTCCCCGCACCCCTCCCTCCCATCCTTCAAAAACTTCTGGTTCCGCTTCGCGGGGGCTTGCCGACAACGCCCGGCGTAGCGCCTCGTCTTTTGGCGGATAGCTCAAAAGCCGCGAGCACAAGGCGCTTTTGGAACGGCCTGCGAAACTGTTCTTTCGAACGCAGGCCGACCGGATTGAACCAGGAGGAGGCGCTGCCTCCTCCTGACCTCCTCCGCCAGGGAACGTAGCTCCCTGGACCCTGGATTCGCTTCGAAGCCACCGCTGGCAAAGCCGACTCGGTGCGGCGATGGTCCGCCCCAGAACCCTGCCTTCCCGAAGCCGTCGCAGACGGTTTCGGGAACCGCAGGGGGTCCGGGGGAGATCATCTCCCCCGGCGGGGTGCGGGGCAGAGCCCCGCGAATGTAAGGATTTCAGGCCGGGCCTTTGCCAGGAATCCGACGACGAACATGCTCACCAAGCCTTCGACCAGCATGAGCGGCGCGTGCGCCGCGACCACCACCCAGGCCGCCGCAAGGAATCCCTCGCCGGAGAGCGCCAGGGCCAGGGCCGCGAGCAGCGCTGTCAGGAGCACGGACAGGGAGCCGGCCGCGAAACCGGCCAGGGCCGTGGCCCGTTTGCTCCGGCCGGGCAGGCCGCGCAGGGCGAGATGGCAGAGCACGGCCGGAACCGCCACGAGCGCGGTGTTGACCCCGAGGGTAGTCAGGCCGCCGAACTGAAAGAGCACGGCTTGCAGCAAAAGGGCCGTGAGCAGGGCCGGAAAGGCCGCCCATCCGAGCACGAGCCCGGCCACGCCGTGCAGCAGGAGGTGCGCGCTGCTCGGGCCCACGGGCACATGCACGAGCGAGGCCATGAAGAAGACGGCCGCGAAGACCGCCGTGGTCATGATCCGCTCGCCATGCAGATTCCGTATGCCATGCCAGGTTCCGGCCGCGCTGATGACAAAGCCCGCGAGCAGCACCGGGACCGAGAGCACGCCTTCAGTGATGTGCATGGGCGGCCTCGCCGTCGTCGTGCGCGTGGGTCAGGCCGGGTAGCGCGGCCATGGCCGTTTCCAGATGGTCGAGCCAGCGCGCCTGGAAACAGGGGTGCTCGATGGTGCCGCTCAGCCGCGTGAGCACGGTGAGCCCTGCGCTTTGCATGCGGCTCTTCCAGGAACGCGGGCCGTCGCCGCAGATGTCCACGCGCACGTGGTGGCCGGGCACGCTCATGAAGGGCACGAGCCAGACGCGCTTCGCGCCCGTGGCGGCCAGCCGCTGCAAAATGGCGTCGCAGCCGGGCTGGCCCATGAGCGTTCCCAGGTGCAGGTTCTCGTCGCGCCGTCTGGCCACGGCCTCGAAGGCGGCATAGCGCTCGTGGCCCGCGTGGTAGGTGCCGTGCCCCACCAGGACCACGGCTTCGCTTGGCGCGCGCTCGGCCGGAATGTAGCCCGCAAGGCATTCGGCCGCGAGCGCGAGGTCGTCGTCCGAATCGAGCAGCGGCCTACCCAGGGAGACTTCGAGGAATCCCTTGCGCGGGTGGCGAAAGGCCATGGCCTGGTCGCGGGTCCAGTGGAATTCCACGCCCGGGACGGTGTGCAGCGACTGCACGGCCAGGTGCGTCACGCCCTCGTCGTGCAGGCGGCTTAAGGCCACGGCCACGGAGTCGTGCTCATAGCCGCGCGCGGCCAGTTTTCGCCGCACCTTGTTGGCGGTGTAGGCCCAGCGCACGGGCAGACCGGGAAAGCGGGCGCGCACCAGGGCCTCGAAGGCGTCGTAGCCGCCGCGCGCCTCGGCGATGGCCGCGCCGAAAGCCGCGAGCAGGATGCCCGGCCGTGCGGCCTTGGGCTGTCCACAGTGGCCGTGGCCGTGCCCATGGTCATGGTCGTGATGGTGGTCGTGATCGTGCCCATGGGCATGATCGTGGTGGTGGCCGCAGCCGCAGCCGTGATGCTCGTGGCCGTGATGATGATCGTGATGATGGCCGCACGCGTGCTCGTGGCCGCGCGGATGGTGCGATGACATGGCTTCTCCTGCCGGAACAAGGCTTGCGCGCCTGCCGGGAGGAGAAACGGAGGGCTTTGGGAGAGAGGGACGAGGAGCGCCGACCGCCTTTCCCCGTGGCGGCAAATACCCGTTGCCTGGGGTCTTCGGCTGGCAGGTCTTCTGGCTCCCCCGTTACTCGCCCCGCCTTCCCGTCCCTGTTGGACAGTGGCGCGTGGGGCGGCTTACGTCTGGCGCAAGCCGGGGTTACAGCGGCGGGTCCGCTCCGGTTTCGCACCGGATTCCCTGTTCGTCTCCACATGGAGAACCAGCCGGATCAGTCGTAATAACTACAACCGGCCTGTGCAGGTGTCAACGAAGCCCGCGCCGTGCTTTGTCCCGCGTTTCGCGATTGCGTGCGAAAAGGAAGGTGTGTTGACTTATTGTTGACATGTTCCCGCCAGGGGAGCATGTCGGGAATAACCACGGGAGGCCGCATGCCAGCCCTGATCCGCCTGCACCACGACCTGGCCGCGCTGCTCAGGCGGCCGCACGAGCACGGGAGCGTGGTCTATCCGGTCGATCGCGAGGCGTCGCTGAAGGACGCGGTTGAGGCGCTGGGCGTTCCGCACACCGAGGTGGACAAGCTGCTCGTGAACGGCCGCGAGGCGGACTTCGCGACGCGGCTGGCCGAAGGCCAGACTATCGACGTGCATCCGCCTTCCCCGCCCCTGGATCCCACGCAACCTCATCCGCTGCGGCCGCCGCTCATGCGGCTGGCCTTTCTGGCCGACGCCAACGTGGGCAAGCTGGCCTCGCTGCTCAGGCTGCTCGGGCTGAACACGGCCTACGCCGGAGAGGCGGCCGACCGCGAGGTGGCCGCCCGGGCAGCGCGCGAGGGCCGGGTGCTCCTGACCCGCGACAGGCGGCTGCTCAGGCGTTCAGCCGTGCTGCACGGCCGTCTCCTGCGCGCCAACGAGCCGCGTGCGCAGCTTGCCGAAATCCTGACGCTGTATGGCCTTTCTGGCCCCTTCAGAACCTTCAGCCGCTGCCTGCGCTGCAACGCGCCCCTGGTGCCCGTGGCCAAGGACGAGATACTACCGCGCCTTCTGCCCAAGACCAGACGCTATTTTGATACCTTCCACCGCTGCCCGTCCTGCGACAGGGTTTACTGGCCCGGTTCGCACCACGACGGTATGCTGCGTATGCTCGCGGACATGGGCTTGGGCGGGGCATGAAAAACTCGCGATGGCGGCGTTGCTTCAAGCCGGTCAAACCCTCGCGTATTCTTTGATACGCGTCGGTCTTGACCGGCTCTCGCGCCTTGCCCTCGCGGTTTTTGACGCCCCGCCCGAGAGGCAGCACCTGCAGCGAAGTAAGCGAGCAATCCTTGACGGATACCCATCATCGCCGCACCGAGTCGGCTGTGCCAACGATGGTTTCGAAGCGAATCCAGGGTCCAGGGAACTTAGTTCCCTGGCGGGGGAGGTCAGGAGGAGGCAGCGCCTCCTCCTGGCGCCACGGCAAAGGCTCAGGCGACTTGCCGCCTGCCGGGCTGTTTCACGCGATCGAGATAGGTGGCGCAGACCACGCGCAGGAGCGAGGCGAAGTTACCCACCTCGCCATGCAGGGCCGAGGCCTCGTCGTGCAGGGTTTCGAGGAATTTGGGCAGCCCGGTCCCCTCGCTTTCGGCGAGTTCCTCCAGAACGGCCCAGAAGCGGCGCTCCAGGCGGACGCTCGTGACCGCGCCGTGCAGACGCACCGAGCGCGTGATCTGTTCGTATTCGGCCGGATCGGTGGATGCATAGATGTGACACATGACATGCCTCCGTTGTGCCGACCCGGCCGCCAGCGCCGGGCGCTATCCGAGCAGGTCGGCGATCTTGCGCAGCCACTGGGGATGCGCGGGCCACGCGGGCGCGGTGACCACGTTGGCGTCGGCCAGGGCCGCGTCCATGGCCAGATCCACGTATTCGGCTCCGGCCAGACGCACCTCGGGCGCGCAGGCAGGATAGGCGGAGATGCGGCGTCCGTCCAGGCGGACAGCGGCCGCCAGCAATTGCGCGCCGTGGCAGACCGCGCCGATGACCTTCTTGGCGTCGTAGAAATGGCGGACCATGGCCAGCACCTTGTCGTTCAGGCGCAGGTATTCGGGCGCGCGGCCGCCGGGGATGATCAGCCCGGCGTAGTCCTCGGGCTTTACCTCGTCGAAGGCGGCGTTGAGGGTGAAGTTGTGGCCGGGCTTCTCCGAGTAGGTCTGATGCCCCTCGAAATCATGGATGGCCGTGGCCACTTGCTCCCCGGCCTTCTTGCCGGGGCACACGGCGTCCACGTGGTAGCCCATGGCCATCAGGGCCTGGAAGGGCACCATGATCTCGTAATCCTCCACGAAATCGCCGCATATGAGCAGAAGTTTCTTTGCCATGTCGTTCCTCCAAATGGTTTTGGGGTCTGCATACACCATAATCCCGCTTGGGGGTAATACCCCGCTACTACCAGCAGGGGGGCGGGTCGCTGAGAATCCCGCGATCACTGCGTTGCCGCAAAAGCGCCGATCCCTCGGGTGCTCCTGGATGGCGGCCGGCCGGTTTTCGTGCCGTCGCCGCCTCCCCAAAAAAAGCGGTTCTACAGTCCAGACGATAGAACAGCGGTAAAAGCGCGCCTATCGTCTTATCTATTTTAGCGTTGTTTCATGAACGCACCGGAGGATCCCGTGAGGCTTCAAAGAACCAAATGGCTATTCATCGGCGTGCAGGGCACGGTCCTGTGCATTCTGGCCACGCTCGCGGCCTATCATTTCCTTCCCTGGGCGTTTCCCTTTGCGCTCGGCGCGGCAGGCGTCCTCGCGGTCGCCTCGTGCATCGAGGCCGCCCGTTGCCGCCGGGTTTACGAGGTTATGCTCGACGCCCTTGCGCGCCGCGACTGGGAAGCGGCAAAGCGGGCCGCGCCGGAAAACGGGCCCTGGGCCGAGGAAGTGCGGAGACTCGAGGAGCAGGCCGCGCGCGAAGCGCTTTTCGGCGCCAGCTTCGCGGTGGCGGGCATCCCTTGCTGCGTGTGCGACGACAAAGGCGTGATCCTGCTGGCAAGCGAGAATTTCGCCGACTACACCGGCCACGGCAACGCTGTGGGGTCGGATTTCCGAGTTCTTCTGGGGAGCGCGCTGGCCGACGGCCTTGACGACGCGCGCTATCCCGAGGGACACGTCACGACGCTTGAGAAGGCAGACGGAACGCAGATCCGCACGCGCTGCATCGCGAGCGCGCCGTTCGAGACGCCGATGGGCCGGGTGCGCGCCGTGCAGTTCGTGCCCCTGGCGGCCAAGCGACAGGCCTTGGAGGACGCCGAGAAACAACGCCGCCTGATAGTGGACACGGCGCGCATCGCCTCGGATCTGGCCGAACGTCTGGCCCAGGCAACGGAGGACATCTCAAGCGCCTCGAAGACCATGTCGCAGGGCGCGGCGCGGCAACAACAGGAGACATCCTCGCTGGCCGTGGCCATGGACCAGATGAACGCGACGGTGCTGGAAGTGGCGGGCAACGCCACGGCCAACTCCAAGGCGGGCGAGGAGGCCCTGGCCGTGGCCATGGAGGGCAAGGCCCTGGTGGAGCGCTCCATGCGCGCCATCGACGCGGTCTCAGCCTCCACGAACGAGCTGTCACAGGAACTCCGCACGCTCATTTCGCGCTCAAAGGACATCGGTTCGATCCTGCGCGTGATCAACGACATTGCCGACCAGACCAACCTTCTGGCGCTGAACGCCGCCATCGAGGCGGCCCGCGCGGGCGATGCCGGACGCGGCTTCGCCGTGGTGGCCGACGAGGTGCGCAAGCTGGCCGAGAAGACGCTGCACGCGACCAAGGACGTGGAGAATCTGGTCAGCGGCATCCAGCAATCCGTGGGCACGGCGCAGGGTTCCATGGAAAAGACCACGCAACAGGTGGCCGAGACGACCGACCTTTCCAATCGCACGGGTGATGCGCTGGAGCGCATCCTGACAAGCGTGGGCGCGGTGGTCACGCAGACGACGCAGATCGCGACAGCCGCCGAAGAGCAGTCCTCGGCCGTGGAGGAGATTTCGCAGCGTACGCAGACCGTGGCCGAAGTGGCGGAGGAAGTGGAGGGGAGCACGCGGGTGCAGGGTGAATCCATCGCCAAACTTTCGGCCCTGGGCGAGGAATTGCGCGAGGTGGTGCGTAGCCTGCACTAGCACCCTTGGGCGAGGCGTGAAAATCTCGCGATGGTGGCGCTTTCGCCGCAACGCCGCAGACGGCGCTATTGAGGGGGCCTGCCATGGACAACCCTCCCTGGATGCCTTACAAGAACTGGCTTTTCAGGGAGTCAAAAAGCGGGTAGAGCGAGTGCGAACCGTTTGCCCACCAAAACCCGCGGCGCTATGGAAAATATTCGTAATTTCAGCATTATCGCGCACATCGACCACGGCAAGTCCACGCTCGCCGACCGCATCCTGGAGATCACCGGGCTTGTGGGCGAGCGCGACAAGCGCGAACAGTATCTGGACCGCATGGAGCTGGAGCAGGAGCGCGGCATCACCATCAAGGCCCAGACCGTGCGCATTCCGTATCGCGCCAAGAATGGCCGCGACTACATTCTGAACCTCATCGACACGCCCGGCCACGTGGATTTCTCGTACGAGGTCTCGCGCTCCCTGGCCGCCTGCGAGGGCGCGCTGCTGGTGGTGGACGCCACCCAGGGCGTGGAGGCCCAGACCCTGGCCAACGTCTATCTGGCCCTGGACCACGACCTCGAAGTCATCCCGGTCCTGAACAAGATCGACCTGCCCTCGGCCGAGGTCGAGCGGGTGCGCCAGGAGATCGAAGAGGGCATCGGCCTGGACTGCGCGGGCGCGGTCATGGTCTCGGCCAAGACCGGCCTGAACGTGGACCAGGTGCTCGAAGCCATCGTGGAGCGCCTGCCGCCGCCCAGGGGCAGCGCCGAGAAGCCGCTCAAGGCCCTCATTTTCGACTCCTGGTACGACTCGTACCAGGGCGTGGTGGTTCTGTTCCGCATCATCGACGGCTCCATCAAGCGCGGCCAGAAGATCATGATGAACTCGACCAAGGCCGAGTTCGAGGTCGGCTCGCTGGGCGTGTTCTCGCCCGACGCGCTGGCCGTGGACAAGCTCGGCCCCGGCGAGGTGGGCTTCCTCACGGCGAGCATCAAGGATCTCTCCGAGGCGCGCGTGGGCGACACCATCACCGAGCCCAAGCGGCCCACGACCGAGCCCTTCCCCGGCTTCAAGAAGATAAAGCCCATGGTCTTCTGCGGCCTGTATCCGGTCGAACCGGCCGAATACGAGCCGCTCAAGGCGGCGCTGGAGAAGCTGCAACTCAACGACGCGGCCTTCTCCTTCGAGCCCGAGACCTCGCAGGCCCTGGGCTTTGGCTTCCGCTGCGGGTTTTTGGGCCTGTTGCATATGGAGATCATCCAGGAGCGGCTGGAGCGCGAGTTCCAGGCCAAGCTCATCGCCACCGCGCCCTCGGTCATATATAAGGTCACCACGGTCAAGGGCGACGTCTTCGAGATCGACAACCCGTCGAAGATGCCCGACGTGACCAAAATCGCGGAACTGGCCGAGCCCTGGGTCAAGATGGAGATCCACGTTCCGGGCGACTACGTGGGCGCGGTGCTCAAATTGTGCGAGGAGAAGCGCGGCATCCAGAAGGACATGCGCTACCTGACCTCCACGCGCGTCATCATCACCTACGAGCTTCCCTTCGCCGAGATCGTCTTCGACTTCTTCGACAAGCTCAAATCCGTGACCCGGGGCTACGCCTCCATGGACTACGAGGTCCGCGAGTTCAGGGGCTCGGACCTGGTCAAGCTGGACATCCTGATCAACGGCACGCCCGTGGACGCCATGTCCACCATCGTGCACCGCTCCAGCGCGGAGCGCATGGGCCGAAAGCTCGCCCTGCGCCTCAAGCGCACCATCCCCCGACAACTCTTCGAGGTCGTCATCCAGGCGGCCATCGGCAACCGCATCATCGCCCGCGAACGCAACCCGCCCATGCGCAAGGACGTGACCGCCAAATGCTACGGCGGCGACATTACGCGCAAGCGCAAGCTTCTGGAAAAGCAAAAGGAAGGCAAGCGCCGCATGAAGCGCATGGGCAACGTCGAGGTGCCGCAGGAGGCCTTCCTCGCGGCGCTCAAGGCCGGCGACGACGACTGAACAAGGAACATTCATGAATCCCCGCACGCTCAAAACGATCAAGGACTACGCCGAGGCGCTGTTCATCGCCCTCTTGCTGGCGCTGTTCATCCGCACCTTCGTGGTCCAGGCCTTCAAGATACCATCGGGCTCCATGCTCCAGACGCTGCAGATCGGCGACCACCTGCTGGTCAACAAGTTCGCCTACGGCGTGCGCCTGCCCTTCGTGAACACCCAGATCATCCCCGTGGGCGAGCCTGAATTCCAGGACATCGTGGTCTTCAAGTTCCCCGGCGAGCGGGACATCTCGCCCGACATCGAATTCAGGGGCTTCGGCCGCCAGATGTCCTTCGGCGAGAGCGGCAAGGACTTCATCAAGCGCGTCATCGGACTGCCCGGCGACGTCATCGAGATCCGCGAGAAGCAGGTCTACCGCAACGGCGAGGCCCTGCAGGAGTCCTACGTGCAGCACGTGGACCCGCGCTTCGCGCCGGGCCGCGACGAGATGCCCGCCTTCACCGTGCCCGAGGACCACTACTTCGTCATGGGCGACAACCGCGACGAATCCTACGATTCGCGCTTCTGGGGGCTCGTGCCGCGCGAGTTGATCCTGGGCGAGGCCATGATCCTCTACTGGTCCTGGGGACCGCGCGGCATCACCGACGTGCGCTGGGATCGCATAGGCTCCCTCGTCCGCTAGCCGCCAACACGTTGAAATAATGGCATCCTCTGCGATGCCGCGAAAAGTTCGAGGCCGACGCGTAGTTCTCCTGCGCGTCGGCCTTGTCTCTTTTGCGCGCCATGCGCCCGGCGCTGCTTGAAGAGACGACGAAACGTCGTTCTTCAAAATCCTGCGGTTCGAGCTTGGAAAAACCCTCGCCACGCCGCCAGAAGGCAGCCTGGCCGCCATCAAAACGCAACCTTGTCCGGCCACTTTGACCAGATGCACCTGTGCACGATGATCTACGCCTGCGGCTGCCGAGTGACTGGCCGCACACCGCCTTCCGCCTGCCCGCTGCACGGCGCGCCCCTTTCGCGCGCCCTCTGCCCCCTGCCAGACGCCGAGCTATGCACCCGCTCCGAAGGTCCGTGCGCGCCCCTGCCCGTCCCGCTCCACGACGGGCTCGACCATCTGGGGCATCCGCGTCACCTTGCCGCTGGACCGGCCTCCGACCGAAGCTCCTGCTGAACGCGAGCCTCCCCCTGGCATTCCAGGCGTTTTGCGGCTAGACTCGGCCACGGCGCGCGGTCCGAAGAAACGGCCGTCGCCGCACACCAGCACCCGGAGCGACGCCGTGAAGCACACCATCTCCGCCCTGGCCTCCAACCGGCCGGGCGTCCTGGCCGACATGGCCCTCATGTTCAAGCGCCACAACCTGAACATCCGCAGCCTGGCCGCGGGCGAAACCGAGAATCCCGACATCTCGCGCATCGTCATCAGCCTCGACGGCGACAGCGAGGAGATGGAGCGCCTGACCCGCGAACTGGCGGCCATGGACGTGGTCATCCAGGTGGACGACTTGGCCCGGCGCGAGTTCGTGGACCGCGAGTTGCTGATGGTCAAGGTGCGCATGGACCGCGAATCCCTCTCCCAACTCATGCAGATATTCGAGGTCTTCCGCGCCTCGGTGGTGGGCATGGGCCAGGAGAGCATCACCGTGGAGATGGCGGGCGACCAGGAGCGCGTGGAGGGACTCATCAAGCTGCTCAAGCCCTTCGGCATCAAGAGCCTGTGCCGAAGCGGCATGATCGCGCTCAAGCGCGGGGACGACTAGACCGTGCGCATCCGCCGCCTGCGCGATCTCGTGACCGCCTGCGCGCGGCGCTCAAGCCCGCCTCGCGTGGCCGTGGTGCGCTGCGCCGAGGGCTACGTGCTCAAGGCGGCCGTGGCCGCCCACGCAAAGGGCGTGGCCGAGCCCATCCTCATCGGCGACATGGCCAAGGCCCGCGAGACGGCCGCGCGACTGGGGCTCTCCCTCGCGCGGTTTCGGGCCGTGGAGGCCAGTGACGACGACACGGCCCTGGCCGCCGCGCTCGCACTCTTCAAGGCGGGCGAGGCGCAGCTCATCATGAAGGGGCTGATCAGCACCGCGCGGCTTTTGCGTGCCGTGCTCGACAAGGAGACCGGCATCCCGGCCAGGGGCGCGCTCTCGCATGTGGCCGTGTTCGAGCGGCCAGGAACCCGCGGCGGCGGACGGCTGATGTGCCTCACCGACCCCGGCGTGAACATCAGGCCCAACTTGCAACGCAAGGCCGACATCGTGCGAAACTCCCTTTCGGTCATGCGCGCCTTGGGCGTGACGCGGCCGCGCGTGGCCATGCTCGCGGCCACGGAAAAAGTCAACTTCCCGGCCATGCCCGCCACGCTCGACGCCGACCTGATCTCCACCATGGCCAGACAGGGCGAATTCGGCGACGCGCTGGTGGCCGGGCCCATGGCCCTGGACATCGCGGTCTCGGCGCGCGCGGCCAGGGTCAAGGGCTACGAGCACCCCGTGGCGGGCCGCGCGGACATCCTCTGCGTGCCCGACATCGAGAGCGGCAACGTGCTCTACAAGTCACTGAGCACCTTCATGCAGGCCGACATGGCCGGAGTAGTCATGGGCAGCCAGGCGCCCATCGTGGTGCCCTCGCGCGGCGACTCGGACCGCACCAAGCTCTACTCCATCGCCCTTGGTGCGTATCTGGCCGGTCAGACCGAGGACGCGGCCAAGACCCAGGGCGCATAAGGGATGCCGAACATGCTGATCCTGGCGCTCAACCCCGGCTCCACCTCCACGCGCGTGGCGCTGTTCGCCTGCCGCGCCGCGGAAGAGGCCGCGCCAGGCGCGGCAGCCGCCTGCGAACCGGTGCTTTCCGAGGAAATCCAGCATCCCAAGGCCGATCTGGCGCGCTTTGCCACCATCGCGGAGCAAAAAGACTTCCGCCTCGCGGCCATCCGCGCGGCCCTGGCCGCCTGTCCGGATGCGCAGGGCGGGCTTGCCGCCGTGGTCGGCCGGGGCGGGCTCTTGCGCCCCATCCCCGGCGGCGTCTACACCATCAACCAAACCATGCTCGACGACCTTTCGGCCGAGCGCTACGGCGCGCATCCCTGCAACCTCGGAGCGCCGCTGGCCCTGGAGCTTTCGGCCGAACACGGCTGCCCGGCCTTCATCGTGGACCCGCCCGTGACCGACGAACTGGACGAGGCCGCGCGGCTGACCGGCCTGCCGGAGATTCGGCGGCGCAGCGTATTCCACGCCCTGTCGCAGCGCGGCGCGGCGCGCGCGGCCGCGCGCTCCCTGGGCCTTGGCTACGAGCGCGCCGGGTTCATTGTGGCCCACCTGGGCGGCGGCATCAGCATCGGCGCGCACCTGCGCGGCCGCGTTGTCGAGGTCTTGAACGCCCTGGACGGCGAGGGGCCGTTCAGCCCGGAGCGTTCGGGCCGTCTGCCCGTGCTGCCGGTGTTGAAGATGCTCGAATGCGGCGAGACGGACGTAGCGGCGCTCACGCGGCGCATCCTGACCCAGGGCGGGTTCTTCGCGCACCTGGGCAGCAACGACCTGCGCGAGATCGAGGCGCGCATCGACGCGGGCGAGGAGAGGGCCGCGCTGGTGTACGAGGCCTTCGTGCGCGCCGTGGCGCGCGACGTCGCCTCGCTCGCGCCCCTGTTCGCGGCCCAGATCGCGCCCCAGGCCGCACGGCCTTCCGGCGGCGAGGCGGCCCGACGCGGCCTGGACCTTAACGCCATCGTGGTCACGGGCGGCATGGCCCGAAGCGCGCGCCTCGTGGCCGACCTCTCGGCCCGGCTCGCCTTCCTGGCCCCGCTGATCCCGGTCACTGGCCTGGAGGAGATGCACGCCCTGGCCGACGGCGCGCGCCTGGCGCTGACCGGGCTAATCCCCACCCTCAATTATTAACCCAAAGCGATAGATAGATTATGCAGGAAAAGCCACCAAGTTCTCCACCAGAGTTTGATGCAGAGGATCTGCATTATTTCTTTTTTCCTTTTAAAAATTCGGCATCATATATTCAGATGATCGTTCTCGACAATTGTTTGGAGTATTTCGAAGAATATGAGAGGCTCTGTGAACGAGGAGGAAGCACACAAAATTTGGGCCGAAGACTTCTCAGAAAACTCTTCAATGCTGTTGAATCACTTAACAACATACCAGATTACATGTTATTCGACAAAAATATACCTGAACATAAAATGTGTGAAATCAAAAAGAAAATAATAAGTGAATGTCCAGAAATGAATATTATTTTTGATCTTGCGAATGCCTATAAGCACTGTGTGCGTGGAAAGAAAAAAGGTGGTCAATTAGTGATAGATAAAAACAAAAAAAGCATACGCGAAATGTTTCCAAAAAATGAATCATCAGAAGAAATTTATTCTTTTGACGCCACAGAGTATCACAATGCTCTCAAATCGTGCTGGAGTTTTTGGATAAAGAACACTCAAGATGGAAAGCATCTCCTCTTTAAAGAGGGAGAACATCCATCTTTTTAAACGTCTATTACGGAAACCAAAAGCGCACTATTGGAAAACATTTCTTCCTTTGTTTATACAGAGTGTACAGAGATAGCATTCACCTAAAACCGCTCTCTCTCGCTGCCCGTATTGCCTCGCGGTCCTGCTTCATATAGATTTCCCGGCAAGAATCGGAAACCGAAGGGCCGCGCGCGGACTCCCGGACGGACGGGCGCGCCTGGGCTCGTTCACCTTGGAGGACACGTGGCCAAGTACTACATGCCCGCACCGACGGACGGACTCGTGAAAAAGCTCTGGACCTGGGCACGCACGGGCCGCCGCTTCCGGCCGCCCTTTCCTCGCACCGTCCAGTTCCAGACGCTCTCCACCTGCAACGCGCGCTGCATCTTCTGCCCGCACGGGCAAACGCCCAAGGAAGTGCCGCACGGCCGCATGGACGACGCGCTGATCGCCAAGATCGTAGACGAATGCTCCAGACACTTCATGAGCCGCATCAGCCCCTATCTGACCAACGAGCCGCTCTTGGACGAGCGCATGCCGCGCATCCTGGCCGACATCACTAAAAGGAAGCGGCCGGGCACCAAGACCAAGATCAACTCCAACGGCAGCCTGCTGACCAAGGAAATGAGCAAGGAGATCATCGCCTCGGGCCTGAACAATCTGTGGATCAGCGTGAACGGCTATTCGCCCGAAACCTACCGGGCGAGCATGGGTCTGGACCTGAACAAGACCCTGGCCAACATCGACAACTTCCTCGACATCCGCGACCGCATGGGCAAGAAACGGCCCAAAATCGTCATCACCACGCTGCGCACCAAGCTCGTGGAGAACGAGTTGGACTACGCCCGCAAGCACTGGGAGCAGCGCGACGTGGTCTTCAAGATCCACCACATGGACAACCGCGCGGGCGAGGTCGTCGCGGACCACAGGCCGAAGGACGAGCCGCTGAAGCTCAAGCGGCACTGCGACCTGTTCCTGAAGCAGGCCTACATCGTGGAGAACGGCGACCTGATCATCTGCTGCCACGACTGGCGGCAGTCCGTGGTGGTGGGCAACATCCGGGAGAAATCCATCGCCGAGGTCTGGAACTCGAAGCATTTCGTCTCCCTCATCCACCAGTACTTCGCGGGCGACTTCAGCAACCTGGAAATCTGCCGCACCTGCCGCTGAGCCGAGGATCCATCCGCGTGAACGAGGACCAGAAGAAGGCGCTCGCCAGGTCGCTGACCGCCGGGCCCATGGAGCTTCTGCCGTTTCTTCCCTATCTGCTCCAGGATCTGTGGGAGCTTGGCAGCGAGCCCGACGACATCGTCGGGCTCGTGCGGCGGCACGTGGCCGGACCGGGGCCTCTTCGCGGGCTACATCCAAAGCCAGCTCGACGAATGCAACGACCTGGAAGAAACGATCATCGCCGTGACTTGGCTCTTGCGCACGCCTGACTGATTCCCTTTCCGCGCTCCCGCTTCCCGACCGGCCCTGGTCTTTTGCCGTAGCCTGGCCTATACCAATCGGGCGACAGGTTTTCGCTTCCCGTCCAGCCCGAACCATAAGTTTTTGGAGGAGGGGGTAGGGGCCTCAGGCTGCTGAAAAAAGCCCATCTGCTGCGTTGCCGCGAAAAGTTCAAACCCTCGCGTATTCTTTGATACGCGTCGGCCTTGAACTTTTCTTGCACCTTGCATCTGGACCTTTTTGAGCAGCCTGAAAGAAAGGGGTTGTCACCAAACTCTCCTTCTTGCCCGGCTTCCCGTCACCCTGTTCCCAAAGGAGCCGCGCCGAGAATGCTTTGCACCGTCCGCACCGCAGCCCTTCTGGGCATCGAGGCGCTCACCGTGCGCCTGGAGGTCGATCTGGCCAGGCAGGGCATGCCCGCCTTCACCCTCGTGGGGCTTCCCGACGGCGCGGTGCGCGAGGCCAAGGAGCGCGTCTTCTCGGCCCTGAAGAACTGCGGCTACCGGCTGCCGCCCGCGCGCATCACGGTGAACCTCGCGCCCGCGGACGTGCGCAAGGAGGGCAGCGGCTACGACCTGCCGTTGGCGCTCGGGCTGCTGGGCGGGGCCGAGGTCATCCCGGCCCAGGCCGTGGCCGGGTATTTCCTCGCGGGCGAATTGTCGCTCACGGGCGAGCTTCGGCCGGTGCCAGGCGTTTTGCCGCTGGCCGTGCGGGCGCGGGCCGAGGGCGCGGCCGGGCTCATCGTGCCCGCGCACAACGCGGCCGAGGCGGCCGTGGTGGATGGCCTGCCGGTCTACGGCGCGGCCACCCTGGCCGACGTGGTGCGCCACGTGACGGGCGAGCAGGCGCTTTCGCCGGTCATGGCCGACGTGGCCGGGCTGTGGGCCCGGCGCGAGACGCACGACCTGGATTTCGCCGAGGTCAAGGGCCAGGAGCACGCCAAGCGGGCCATCGAGATCGCGGCCGCGGGGAATCACAACATCCTGCTCTCAGGCCCGCCGGGCAGCGGCAAGACCATGCTCGCGGCGCGCGTGCCCACGGTGCTGCCGCCCCTGTCCTTCGACGAGGCCCTGGAGGTGACGACGATCTATTCCGTGGCGGGTATGCTCGCGCCGGAAGCGGCCTTGATCGTGACCAGGCCGTTTCGCGCGCCGCACCACACCATCTCGGACGCGGGGCTGATCGGCGGCGGGGCCTATCCCAGGCCGGGCGAGGTCTCGCTGGCGCACCGGGGCGTGCTCTTTCTGGACGAACTGCCCGAGTTCAAGAAGCCGGTGCTGGAGGTCCTGCGCCAGCCCCTGGAGCAGGGCGCGGTGACCATCTCGCGCGCGGCCGTGGCCCTGTCGTATCCGGCCGACTTCATGCTCGTGGCGGCGCAAAACCCCTGCCCCTGCGGCTACCTGACCGACGACCGCCACCCCTGCACCTGCACACCGCCCCAGGTGCAGCGCTACCGCTCGCGCCTTTCCGGGCCGCTTCTGGACCGCATCGACCTACACGTGGAGGTGCCTGCCGTGCCTTACGAGGATCTGCGCGGGCTCACGCCGGGCACGGATTCGGCCGCCATGCGCGGCCGGGTGCTGGCGGCGCGCGAAGTGCAGGCCGAGCGCTATCGGGGCACGGCCGTACGGCTGAACGCCGAGCTTTCGGGCGGGCTGTTGGAGGCGCACTGCCGCCTGGGCAGCGGTGAGCACGCCTTTCTCGAACGCGCGGTGCGCACGCTCGGGCTCTCGGCCAGGGCCTACGTGCGTATCCTGCGCCTGGCGCGCACCATCGCGGACCTCGCGGGCGAGGGGGACATCGCCGCCCGGCACCTGGCCGAGGCCATCAGCTACCGCAGCCTGGACAGGGGCGGCGGCGAGACCGCCTGAGGCATTTTCTGCCGGAAACCTTTTCCTCGCCCGCTTTTCAGGGCTTCGCGAATGTGCGACAAGCAGGATGACGCGGGGGGAAAGCTCCTGGCGGGTCCGGCTTGCCTTGGCCGGTCGCGCCGGGACTGTCGGACCAGGTGAAGATGAGCCAGGAGCGCAGTCGGCACGAGAGCGCGGCGGCGGCAATCCGCGCCTATGTGCATACCCCGCCCCCGAAACGGTTGTGGTCCGAAGTGGCCCGGCTGGCCGAGGGGTTTGCGGAGGGTCCCAAGGAAGGCGAGGACGCCAGGGAGTTCGCGCGGTCCACGACCGAGGCGGCCGTGGCGGTATTCGGACTCGGAAGCCGGGCCGACGACCCCGCCCTGATCGACATCTGCCTGCGCAGCCTGGTGCGTATGGGCGTGATGGGCCGTATTCTGGCCATCGACCTGATCGAGCAGGAAAAACTCCCCTTCGACGACGTGGCCGCCATCCTGGCGGACATGCCCGACAGTGAGCGCTGGCTGCTCTTCAACCGTATTCTTCTCTCGCCCTGGCGCACCAGCCGCGAGCTGCGCGAGTTCGCGCTCGAGTCCCTGACCTTGCTGCGCGACAGCTTGGCCGTGGACGCGGCGCGGCTGCTCAGAGCGCTCGCCACGGCCCGTCCGCGCGCAGCCTATGCCGTGCGGCGCGCTCTGCTCGACGGAACGCTCGGTCCGCAACTGACCCGCATGGCCGAGGCGGACACGGCCCCGCTCGAATTGCTCGACATGTGCCAACACCTAGCCGCGCTCTCGCACCAGGGCCTGGCCGAGAAGCTGGCCGCGCTGGCCGCGCGCACGGCCAATCCGGACCATGCGCACACGTTGCTTCGAGCCGTGGCCGACCTGGGGCCAAGGCCGAGCCTGGACATCACGCGGCCCGTGGCCCGCCTGCTCGGCCATGAGAACCGAGACCTCGCCCTCACGGCGCTCGAAACCCTTGCGCGCTGTGCCATGCCGCGCCTTGGCAAGGTCACGGCCTCGCTCTACGCGAAGCGGCCGTCCTTGAAAAAAGGGATCATCGCACGGCTGCCGCTCATGCCTGCGGCCGAGCGCCGCGCCTTCATGGACTGCGTGCCCGCCCGCGAACTGCCCGCCGTGCAGGTGCTATGCTTCCTGCTGCTGGGCGCGATCGATCCGGTAAACATGGAGCGCTGCCTGTCCATCGCGGCGCACGGCGATGCCCCGGACACGGCGGATGAGGATGGGCGAGACATGGCCGTCGGCGGCGTCCTGGACGAACTGCTCGTGCTCATCGCACGCGTGCCGCATGCCGAGCCCGCGGAGCCCCAGAACCACGCATCGCCGCCCGAGCCTGCCCATCCACGGGACGGGACCGGCAGGGGACGCAATGCCCCGACGACGACCGCGAACGGGCCGCTGCATCTGGACATGAAGGGCGAGTCGCCAAAGCGCTTCACGGCCACGGGCCGTCATCTACCTGAACCGGTCGCGAGCGCGACCACCTTCCACCTGGCCGACTTCAGCCGGGCCACGCTCGAGCGCGGCCGCTTCGAGGCCTGCGTCTTCGACTCCTGCTCCTTCGACCATGCCACGCTGAAGGATATGAGCTTCATTGACTGCAGTTTCGTGAACTGCGCGTTGCGCGACGCGGCCCTGTTCCGCTGCGACCTCACAAACTGCGTCTTCTCGCTGTGCGCGCTTACGGGCACGGCTTTTTCCGGCGGCACGATGACCGTCGTGAAGATCGAATGCGGCTCCATGACCGACGCCTTGTTCACGGGCATGACCCTTCGCACATGCAGCCTGCGCGCCCTGGACCTGAGCGGAGCGGAGATGAACCGGCTCAAAGCCCGGGGTCTGGAACTGAGCGACTGCCACGCCGAGAGCGCGCGCCTTTCGGCCCTGACGCTGCGCACTGTGGACATCACGGCCTGTACTTTCGTCGATTGCGCGGTCGATGGGCTGGACAGCGACGACCCCGTCTTCGGGGAACTCGCCGACCAGACCCTGCTTACGCGCCTTCGCCGTTCGGCGAAGGCTTTCGAGACGGGCAGGCTGCCCGCAAGCCCCGGCCGAGCGGCAATGGCCGTCGCGTTCAGGGCGGTGGACGAATGGTTCAAGATCGCCGAGCGCAAGGGGCTGTGCCGCCCCTTCTTGGCCCACAACGAACGCCGGATATCCTGGGCCAAGCAGAAGCTCGGCGCAAAGGCTTCGGAATTTTTCGACATCCTCCCCCTGCTGCTGCATTCGGAATTTTTCGACCACGCCATCGGACTTTATCCCACCTCGCCCCCGTGCCGTGTGACGGCGTACCAGCCGGGCCATTCAGCCCTGGACCTGGCGCGGCGGTACTTTCCAACGGCCGCGCTGCCCGACGACAGAACCGACGCCGTGCCCATCGAGGCCATCTACACCATCGGGAGCCTCGGCACAGTGGCCCAATCCGAGGATTCCGACATCGATTACTGGCTGTGCTGCGCCCTGGACCAACTCGCCGAGCAGGACGTGGAGGGGTTGCATCAAAAATGCGAGGCAATCCAGGACTGGGCCGCGCAGGAGTTCGGCCTGGAGGTCCACTTCTTCCTCATGGATTCCAAGAGGGTCCGGGAGAACAATTTCGGGGCCTCGGACAGCGAATCCTCAGGCACGGCGCAGGCGGCCATGCTCAAGGAGGAGTTTTACCGCACGGCCGTGCACGTGGCGGGCAAAAAACCCGTGTGGTGGCTCGCACCGCCCGGCGCGGACCAGGCGGGCTACGACGAGGCCATGCACCGCCTGGCCTCTGGAGAAGCGGGCGGACGCTTCCTCGATCTGGGCCACGTGCCGGAGATCCCGGTCGGTGAGTTCTTTGGCGCGTCCTTGTGGCAGATCGCCAAGGCCATCAAGAGCCCATTCAAGTCGATCATGAAGTTTGGCCTGCTGGAAAAGTACGTTTCCCGGCAGGGCAAGACGGAGCTTCTGCTTTGCGATCGGCTGAAGGCCAATCTGCTCGGCGGGCACGACGAACTGTGGCGCATCGACCCCTACGTGATGCTCTTCCTGGAGGTGGCTGAGTACTACGCGGATCGGGGCGAAGCCCAGACCGTGGAGCTCATCAAGATGAGTTTCCTCCTGAAATCGCACATCGCGGGCGAGGCGTTCGCGCCGACCATCCCGAGCCGGGCCGAGGAAAAGTCCATGCGCCGCTTCTTTACCCGGGGCATCGGCGCGAGGAAGCTCGCCTTCACGGATCTGGGCATCGCTAAAGACTGGTCCCTGGCGCGGATGCTGGAGGTGGGCGAGCGTGTCAACGCCTTCATCCTGAACACCTACCTGCGCGTGCGCGAGATGCAGAATAAGCAGCCCCAGAGCGCACAGGCGAACATCGACCCCCACGACCTGACCAAGCTCGGCCGCAAGATCTTCGCGGTCTTCGCGCCGCGAAAGCACAAGATAGACCGTCTGGGCTTCGTGAAGACGGATGCGGCCATGGTCGGGCTGCTCACTTTCGCCGCCGAAACGCGCCGTGGCGGGGGGCAGGCGTTCGTGGCCCAGGGCGGGCAAATGGACCCCCGCACACGGCGCGTGGAGACCGTGGAAATCAAGCGTGCCAAAGACCTGTGCTGGCTCGTGGCCTTCATCGAGGCCAACGGCCTCTTCGCTCCGGGATTGACCGTCAAAACCGATTTCACGCTCTCCCCGGTTATCGCCAGGGACGTGGAGGAACTGCTCCAGGCGCTGGCGGCGTTCTTTCCGCACGCCGAGACCTTCGAGACGAACATCGAGGAAGGGCTTTCGCCCGAACGGGTGACGCGGGCCCTGTTCGTGCTCAACCTGACCCTGCCGCGCGAAACGCCCCGCATCCGTCAGGTCTCGCTTGTCTATTCCACGAACTGGGGCGAGATGTTCTGCCAGACCGTGGACGTTTCGGACGACGCGATCATCACCGACCCGCACGCATTTTTGGCCGCGCACGTGGAACAGGACTGCGTAGAGCCGCCGCTCATGAGTTCCTTCGTGCCCGACCGCGCGGCCTGCCCGGGCATCCGCTTCGCGCGACGGCCAATCGTCCCGCCAGCCTCCGGTTCCGGCTATAGTTCCCGCAAAACGTAATCCCGCGATCCCGCGCCATGGGTCTCGGCATGGGCCAAGCCAAAACCGGCAGGCATCTTAGGATTGAGGGCCAGGAATTTGTCATCGCCAGGGGCAAGGTTTTTGGGCAGCTTGCTCGGGTAGAGCGGTACGGCCGCGTTGACCAGATCGAGGCTAGCCTGATCCACGGCCACCGGGTCCGTGGAGGCGAGCACGCCGATGTCCGGGCAGATGGGTGCGTCGGAAAAGCCCATGCAGTCGCACTCCGGAGTCACGGCGTGGATGAAGTTGACGTACATGGCCGCACGACCCCTGGCCGCGACCACGGCCGAGGCGTATTCCATCATCCGGGCGATGAAACGACCGTGCTCAAGGCTCCAGTCCACCTCCAGGGCACCTTTGGCGCAGGCGTGAAAACACGCGCCGCAGCCCACGCACCGCTCGACGTTCAAGGTGATGCGCCTGTCGGCGTCCAGGGAGAGCGCGCCCGGCGCGCAGATGGCCACGCACTGCTCGCAACCCACGCACTTCTCCGCCGCGAGCTTGGGGCCCATGACGCAATGCTGGTGCATCTTGCCGCGCCGCGTGGCGCACCCCATGGCCAGATTCTTGAGCGCGCCGCCAAACCCGGCCGCCACGTGGCCCTTGACGTGCGAGAGCACCACCATGGCGTCCGCCTCCAGGATGTCGGCGGCCAGATGAGCCTGGTCGATGTGCTCGCCCGCGAAGGGCACGGTGCGCTCGTGGGTGCTTTTCAGCCCGTCGGCCATGATCACGGGCGCGCCGAGCACGGCCGGGTCGAAACCGTGCTCTCGGGCAAGCAGGTTATGGGCCACGGCATCGCCCCGCTGGCCCACATAGAGCGTTGCCGTGTCCGTGAGGAACGGCCTGCCCCCGATTTTTCGCACGGCCTCTATCACGGGCCGCACGTGCAGCGGCTGTAAGTGGCCTGTGACGCCCGCCTCCCCGAAATGCATCTTCACAGCCGTGATGTCCCCGGGCGAGACGACCTCGGCCAGCCCGGCGCGCGAAAGCAATCTGGAAAGCCTCGTGCGCGTGGGGGATTTCAGGGTCGAACGAAGATTCCAAAACCAGACGGAAGCGGCCATGCGCTCCTCCGTGGATGCGGCCAAGAGGCCGGTTCAGGTACGCGGGGCGTCGAAATATCCGCTCACGGACTCGGTATACAGGATTCGCGGCACGACGTCGAAATGACTGCGCACGATCGACTCCATCTCGCGCTCGTGACTGCGGGCGTGAACGCGCTCGTGTGCGGCGATCTGGATCACCATCCCTTTGTCCGGATGGGCCCTGAGCCTGAAGTCACGCAGCCCCAGATCCTCCAGGGCCGCCTCGGCCTGGCCGATGCGCGACAAAAGCCGCCGGGTAGGGGTCATGCCGTAGTCGAGCCGGGTGAAGACGCAGGGGCGGCTTGGCTGCTCCGGATCGTGAAGGCACAGTTCGCGGGCGATGATTCTGAGTTCCGG
Organism: Alkalidesulfovibrio alkalitolerans DSM 16529; assembly: GCF_000422245.1. Lineage (NCBI taxonomy): Bacteria > Pseudomonadati > Thermodesulfobacteriota > Desulfovibrionia > Desulfovibrionales > Desulfovibrionaceae > Alkalidesulfovibrio > Alkalidesulfovibrio alkalitolerans. Next base: position 81,620 of record NZ_ATHI01000011.1, on the reverse strand, counting down.
CTTGGTCAGGTTGGCCAGGGCCCAGGGACTGATTACGCCCAGTTCGGACAAGGCCTTGAGTCCTGGCCGATACATGGTCAGATCCGTGGCGTGGGAGCCCTCGACCACGAGCGAAAATCCTTTTTCCCTGGCCAGGGCCTTGATGCGCCGGAACATGAGCGATTTGCAGGCGTAGCACCGGGCGCGGTCGTTGACTTTGATCTCGGGCAGCCCCAAAGGATCGACTTCCAAGATATCGAAAGGCCTGCCCTGAGCCGCAAGCCAGACAGCCGCAGCCGCGGACTCGCGCATGGGCACGTGCGGTCCGGTGATATGCACCGCCGTGAAGGGCAGATCCAGGCTCCACAAGACGTGGGCCAAAAGGCGCGAATCGAGGCCGCCGGAGACGGCCACAATCCCGCCGTAGCCCCCCTGGGAGCGGGCCAACCGCCGGACGGCCTCAAGCTTTCTGGCGACGCGACGGTCCATGCTCACACCGAGGCGATGCGCTCCTGGGGTTCGGTGAGCAGGAAGGCGCCGCTTTGGATGCGCTCCTTGAGCGCGTCCGCGATCTCCAGGGACATGACCCGGCTGGTGAGCGGCGTGGTGGCCACGGACTCGCCGTTGACCCTGATCTCGCCGGACATGAGTTCCGCGTAGCTCGGCTGGGCCAGCACCCGTTTCACGCCGTTGGGGTAATCGTGGCCGTAATCGACCACGGGCATGGTGATGTCGGCATCGCAAACACCCGTGAAGAAGGCCATGTCCTCGTCCAGGACGGGAATGGGGATACCCACCCCCACGGCCAGCGAGCTGCCGTAGCCAAGGAAGCTCACGCCGCGCAGCCAGCGCGCCTGCATCTGCTTCAGGTCGCCGCGCACCATGAGGGTCCCGGCCGGGTGCAGGGGTAGACCGCGCTCGCTGCGTTTGGGACGCGGGTTGTGCTGCGTGCCCGAGCCCAGCACGTAACCCTCGCCGCCGCCCAGGAATATCTTGGTGCCAAGCCCTATTGTGCGGAAGAAAGGATCATTGAAGAGCGGCGAGAGTTCGCCTGCTGTAGCGAAGTTGGCGTTTTTCAGGTTGGGTTTGAGCGGCCCCATGTAGGTGTAGATGGTCCGAGAGGTCATGTTCACGGCCACGTTGTAGCTCTGGTAGCAGTTGCGCGGGTTGAAAAGCTGCGCATAGGGGAGATCCGCCAGGGTTATCTCCTTCTCCAGCTTGAGCTTGGGGTAGCAGTCCGTGCCGTAGGATTCGCACCACAGCGAAACCGCGCGGCCACGCACCAGATCCTCTATGACGTGACCGCCGCCGTACTTGAAGCGGCCGGGGTGAATCTTGTTCAGAGGATCGTCCTTCCTGAGCTCGGTCACGCCCAGATAGGCGTCCACGGCGGCCAGGCCCGCGTGGCACGGCACGTTGTTCAGCCGCATCTTCTGGACCTTGATGAGAGGCGGCTCCTGTCCGATGTTGAAAAGCATGCCCGACGAGCACATGGGCGAGAACGTGCCTGTGGTCACCACATCCACTTCACGAGCGGCCTTGGCCTTACCCATGCTCTTGACCGCCTCGACCATCTCCGAGGCGTTGAGAACGACCGCCTTGCCCTTGCGGATGCGCTCGTTGATCTGAGAAATAGTCTTGGAGGCCTTTGCGGCTCCACCCATGGCTTCATCTCCCTCGAGGTCCCTAGGCTCTCGCAATGGTCCGGGACGCTTTGCATTTCGGCAATAGTGGCGCAAAGCGCGGCGCTTGGCAACTCGCCAGTGGCGCGGCGAGCGCAGGATATCCGCTCGCGGCGGCCTTTCCCGCCCCTGTTCAACAAATTACCCCAACATGGTTTTCCACTGTCTGGAACAGTGGGTGAGACAATCTTCACAAAGGGGCTTTTTTTACCCCTCAACACTTGGCTTAATCCTTGATTTACGCTATATAACGGCTTGTGTTGAGGCGGTCGCGGAGAGGTCCTGCGACCCTGTCCGGAGAACACGACACCACGGCTTTTCCCCAATGAACCACAACACACCCCTCAAGCCTTGAAAAACGCCCTCAGAGCCCATTTGGAGCGGACTTTTTCCGACCTGGAGCTCAAGCGCTGGTTCGATCCGCTTGGCCTAGATTTCGCCAAGGAGGATAAACGGCTGCTGGTGGTCTTTCCCCACGCCTTCTTCTCCACCTGGTTCGCCCAGAACATTCAGGGCCGCTTCGAGGAGCAACTCGGCGCATATCTCGGCCCCGGCTACGTCATTTCCTACGCCACGGGCAACAACAGCACCCACCAGGGCCGCGCCCTTCCTCTCCTTGATAACACATCAAAATCAATAGATTTTCCTTTCGGAAGCCAGTTCACTTTCGAATCCTTCCTGGTCAACCAGAAGAATTATTTCCCCCTGGCCTCGGCCAAGGAAGTGGCCAAACAGCAGTCGATAATCTTCAACCCCTTCATCATCTGCGGCGAGAACGGCTCAGGAAAGACCCACCTCCTACGGGGCATCGCCAACGAGATCAGCAAGAATCTCGACGCGAACCGCATCTATCTCGGGACTATAGAAGACGTGAACAACGTCTATCAGGTCCGTCACGCGGGCGATGTCTTCAAGGCCCGCGAGCACTTCACCTCCTTCGACGTGCTGTGCATCGACGACTTCCAGCAAATCCAAAAAAATCCCTCGCTGCAGCAGGAACTCGTCCTGCTCTTCAATTCCTTCTACGACAACCGCAAACAGATGGTTTTCGCCTGCTCGGACAAGCTGACGTCCTACGATTTCCTGCATCCGACGCTGAAATCCCGACTCGAATGGGGGCTCATCGTCAACCTCAAGTCGCCGGATCTCGACATCCGCGTGCAATACATCCGCAACCAATGCCGCCAGAAGAAGATCAGCTTGGACAAGGAACAGATCCTCACCCTTGGCCAAAGGTTTCACGACTTCCGCTATCTACAGGGAATCCTCCTCAAGATCTTCGCTTTCAAGGAACTGGTCAATAAGGACATCGGGCAGAAAGACTTCGAACTCATTCTCTCCCACACCGAGGACGCGCCGCGCCCGGCCCTGACCGCTGACATGGTCATCGAGACCGTGGCCGACCACTTCAACATCGACCCCAAGGAAATCAAGGGCTCCAAGCGCCACCACGAAATAGTCAGGGCGCGGCAGATGGCCATGTTCCTGTGCCGGGAGATGCTCGGCTCGTCCTTCCCGGCCCTGGGCCGCATCTTCGGCGGCAAAGACCACTCAACAGCCTTGTATGCCGTCAATAAAATCAAAAAAATGCAAAAGGTTAGCAAAGATATGAAACAACTGTTGATAACTTTGAAACAAAAGTGCCTAACCAAGGACCGGACATGACCACCTCCATGCGGGCTGTTCCTTCCGTTCCCGGCGGATTCCTTTTTCAGAATCTAACTTTTTTATTCATTTCAAACTGATGACTGAAATACGAACAACACGTCGCTGCCTACTCCAACAACAAGGAGATTTTATATGTATGTAAAAGTCTTCCGCGACGACATCATCGAAGGCCTGCAGAAGTCGTCGAACATCATTCCGGCCAAGACGGGCGCCGCCTTTTTGCGCACCATCTGGCTCAAGGCCGAGGGCGAAACCCTGTCCATCATGTCCACGGATTCGAACCTCGAATTCAGCGGTGCCTACCCCGCCCGCGTGCAGACCCAAGGACTGGTCGGCGTACAGGGTCGTTCCTTCTACGATCTTGTGCGCAAGCTGCCTCCGGGCGAGATCGCCATCAAGACGGACGAGGCGGGCACGCACCTGCTCATCGAGCAGGGCAAGCGCAAATACAAGCTGCCCACCAACGACCCGAGCTGGTTTCAGAAATTTTCCGAGTTCCCTTCCGGCGAAACAGTGGTCTGGTCGGGCGATTTCCTCTCCGAACTCATCGACAAGACCGCCTTTTGCATCTCCGACGAGGACACCATGGAGGCCATCGCCTGCCTGAACGTGGTTCCCGGCACGGACAAAGCGGGCGAGCGGATCATCCGCGCCCAGGGGTTGAACGGACACCAGTTCGCCATGCTCGGTTTCCGCAACGAGGATCTGCACGCCATGCTCCCGCACGGCGGCATTCTGATCCAGAAAAAGTATCTGCTCGAACTCAAGAAATGGCTGCCGGCGGGCGAGATCGAACTGGCCATCGGCGACAAGCGGTTGTTCTTCCGCACCGGCGACAAGGTGGAATCCTTCAGCCTGCCGCTTTCTTACTACCAATATCCGGACGTCGGCGGGTTTCTCTCCAAGATCCAGTCCGGCGGCGCGGCCACGCTCAAGGTCGATCGCCAGGAATTCATGGACGCCCTGGACCGCATCATGATTTTCAACTCCGAGAACAACCGCTGCACCAACCTCTCCTTCACCTCGGCCGAGATGGCCCTTTTCTCCCAGGGGCAGGACGTGGGCACAGCCAACGAGTCGCTGAGCGTGGAATTCACCGGAGATATCCAGAAGATCGCCTTCCCGACCAGAAACCTCATCGAGATCATGAGCCACTTCGCTTCCAAGCAGCTCGTCTACACCCTCTCCGGAACCGAAGGCCCTTGCGGCGTGACCGGCTCCGACGACCCCGACTACCTGGTCATCATCATGCCCATGAAGGTCGCCGAGGAAACCTACTACACCGAGGAAGAAGTCTAAGCGATGCTTCCCGAGAAAAACATCTCCTCCTACACGGCCGACAGCATCCAGGTGCTCGAAGGCCTGGCCGCGGTGCGCAAGCGCCCGGCCATGTACATCGGCTCCACGGACGTGCGAGGCCTGCACCATCTCGTTTACGAGGTTGTGGACAACTCCATCGACGAGGCCATGGCCGGGCACTGCGATCGCATCAAGGTCGTGTTGCACCTGGACAACTCCGTGACAGTCTCGGATAACGGACGCGGCATCCCTGTGGACATGCACCCCAAGCTCGGCCGTCCCGCAGTCGAGGTCGTCATGACCAAGCTGCACGCGGGCGGCAAGTTCGGGGACGGCGCTTACAAGGTCTCGGGCGGTCTGCACGGCGTTGGCGTGTCCTGCGTCAACGCCCTCTCCGAATACCTCGAAGTGACCATCAAGCGCGACGGCAAGCGCTATTTCCAGCGCTACGAGCGCGGCGCGCCCGTGACCGACGTGACGCCCCAGGGCGATGCCGAGGGGCACGGCACCACGGTCCGCTTTAGGCCCGACGAGGAGATTTTCGAGACCAACCAGTTCATTCACGAGACGCTGCAAAAGCGTTTCCGCGAACTGGCCTACCTGAACTCCGGCCTGACCATCGAATTCACCGACGAGCGCTCCGGCCAGAACGATTCCTTCCGCTACGACGGCGGGCTCATGGAATTCGTGAAGGACATGAACGAGGGCGAGACGGCCATCCACCACATGCTCTACGGCAAGGGCGAGCAGGACGGCGTCATCGTGGAGTTCGCGCTGCAATACAACGCGGGCTACAAGGAAAACGTCCTGACCTTCGCCAATAACATCCGCACCAAGGAAGGCGGCACCCACTTGGTGGGCTTCAAGACCGCCTTCACCAGGGCCATCAACAGCTACATCAAGACCGCGGACCTGCCCAAGAAACTCAAGGAGACCGTCACCGGCGAGGACGTGCGCGAGGGCCAGGCGGCCATCATCTCGGTCAAGCTGCCCCAGCCGCAGTTCGAAGGCCAGACCAAGACCAAGCTCGGCAACTCCGAGGTCGTGGGCATCGTTTCTTCCTTGGTCTATGAGAAGATGACCACTTTCTTCGAGGAGAATCCCGGCGACGCCAAGGCCATCGTCGAGAAGATAGTGGACGCGGCCCGGGCCCGCGAGGCCGCGCGCAAGGCGCGCGACCTGGTGCGGCGCAAGGGAGCGCTTTCGGACCACTCGTTGCCGGGCAAGCTGGCCGACTGCCAGTCCAAGAAACCCGAGGAGTCCGAGCTGTTTATCGTCGAGGGCGATTCGGCGGGCGGTTCGGCCAAGCAAGGGCGAGATCCCAAGTTCCAGGCCATCCTGCCCCTGCGCGGCAAGATATTGAACGTGGAGAAGACGCGCTTCGACAAGATGCTCGGCAACAAGGAGATCAGGGCCTTGATCACGGCCATGGGCGCGGGCATAGGCGAGGACGACCTCGACCTCGACAAGCTACGCTACCACAAAATCGTGATCATGACAGACGCCGACGTGGACGGCGCGCACATCCGTACGCTGCTCCTGACCTTCTTCTTCCGCCAGTACGAAGAGATGATCACCCGGGGCAAACTCTTCATCGCCCAGCCGCCGCTGTTCCGTGTGGCCAAGGGCAAGACCGAGCGCTACATCACGAGCGAATCGGAACTGCACGCCTACCTGCTCTCGCGCATGGCCTCGGAAATCACCGTGACCGCCCCCTCGGGCGCCACGCTCAGCGGCCGCGAACTCACGGCCTTCTTAGACAGTGTCTCCTTTCTTCGCGCCAAGACCGACGAGGCCGGCAGTTACGGCATTTCCGAGAGTCTCATGCTCGGGCTGCTCGATTTCGAGCCCAAGCTCTCGCCCGACTATTTCGAGGAAACGGTCTCGGACGAGCAGCTCGGCCCCCTCTTCGACCACATGGCCAAGCGCGGTTTCACTTGCCGCACCGAGCGCCAGGAGGACGAGATCGAGACGCGCGTCTTCGTGGTCTTCGAGGCCGCGGACGGCGGTGCGGTGCGCCTGGGCGTGGAGTTCTTCAACTCCAAGGTCTACAAACAGTCCTACGACGCCTTTGCGGAATTGAAGCGCACGGCGGGCGGATTCACCTTTCAGGTGAAAAGCGGCGAGAACGCGTCCGTCACTGTGGAAGGAGCCTTCTCGCTGTTGCGCCACGTCCTGGACGAGGGCCACAGGGGCTTCACCATCCAGCGCTACAAGGGTCTTGGCGAAATGAACCCCGAACAGCTCTGGGAAACCACCATGAACCCCGAAAAGCGCACCATGCTGCAGGTGACCATCGAGGACGCCATGGAGGCCGACGACATCTTCCAGAAGCTCATGGGCGACAAGGTGGAGCCGCGCCGCGCCTTCATCGAGCAAAACGCCCTGAGCGTCTCGGAGTTGGATATTTAGAGAGAAGAGAATATGCCTCCGGCGGCCAGGGGACCTGAGGTCCCCTGGACCCCAGGGTCCGAGTCCGCCGGAAAGGACAGTGCGCGGTCCGGGCACGAGAGCGCCAAAAAGTTTTGGAAGGAAGGTGGGGGTCCAGGGGAGGAGGGAAACCTTTTCCAAAAGGTTTCCCTCCTCCCCCGGGATCACCCGTAAGGAGCCTTGCGTGAGCCAGATAAGCATCGAACAGGAAATCAAGAAATCGTACCTGGAGTATTCGCTCTCGGTCATCGTGGGCCGTGCGATCCCGGACGTGCGTGACGGGCTGAAGCCCGTGCACCGGCGCATCCTGTACGCCATGCACGAGCTGTCCAACTCCTGGAACCGCCCCTACAAGAAGTCCGCGCGCGTGGTCGGTGACGTCATCGGTAAGTACCATCCGCACGGCGACTCGGCGGTCTACGACGCCCTGGTGCGCATGGCCCAGGACTTCTCCATGCGCGATCCGCTCGTGGACGGCCAGGGCAACTTCGGCTCCATCGACGGCGACGCCGCGGCGGCCATGCGATACACCGAGGTGCGCATGGCGCGCCTCACGGCCGAGTTTCTGGGCGACATCGACAAGGACACGGTCAACTGGCGGGCCAACTACGACAACTCGTTGCAGGAGCCCGTGGTGCTGCCCACCAAGGTGCCCAATCTCCTGCTCAACGGTTCGGCCGGCATCGCCGTGGGCATGGCCACCAACATTCCGCCCCACAACCTGGGCGAGTTGGTGGACGGAACCATCCACCTGCTGGACAATCCCGACTGCACCATCGGCGATCTGACGGCTTTCATCAAGGGGCCGGACTTTCCCACGGCCGCTTCGTTGTACGGCGGACGGGGCCTGGCCGACGCCTACGCCACGGGCCGAGGCACCATCCGCATCCGGGGCACGGCGGAGATCGAGGAGGCCAAGAACGGCCGCCAGTCCATCGTCATCACGGAGATCCCTTACGCGGTCAACAAGTCCACGCTGGTGGAGAAGATCGCGCAGCTCGTGAACGACCGCAAGATCGAGGGCGTCTCGGACCTGCGCGACGAGTCCGACCGAAAGGGCATCCGCATCGTCATCGACCTGAAGAAGGGCAGCATCGCCGAGATCATCGTCAACTCGCTCTACAAGTACACGCAGCTTGAGACGTCGTTCGGCATCAACATGATGGCCGTGGTGGACAACCGGCCGATGCTCCTGAACATCAAACAGATTCTGGAACATTTCCTGCGCCACCGGCGCGAGGTCATCCTCAGGCGCACCCGCTTCGACCTGGACAAGGCCGAGAAGCGCGCCCACATCCTGGAGGGCCTGCGCATCGCGGTGGACAACATCGACGAGGTGGTGCAGCTCATCAAGACGTCGGCCTCGCCGGTGGAGGCCAAGAGCCGCCTCATGGAGCGCTTCGAGCTTTCCGAGATTCAGTCTCAGGCCATTTTGGACATGCGGCTGCAGCGTCTGACCGGCCTTGAGCACGAAAAACTCCTGGAGGAGTACCGCGAACTCATCAAGCGCATCGAGTATCTGAACTCCATCCTCAAGTCGGACGAGGTGCTCAAGGGCGTGATCCGCGACGAACTGGCCGAGATCAGGAAGACCTTCGCCACGCCGCGCCGGACCGTGATCATCGAGCAGGATCCCGACGCCATCGACATCGAGGATTTGATCGCGGACGAGGACGTGGTCATCACCTTCACGCGGCGCGGCTACATCAAGCGTGTGCCCCTGGACAGCTACCAGCAGCAGCGCCGGGGCGGGAAGGGCATCGCGGGCACGGCCACGAGCGAGGGCGACATGCTGCACTCGCTTCTGACCACGAGCAACCACCAATCCCTGCTGCTCTTTACGAACCAGGGCCGCATGCACCAGCTCAAGGTGCACCGCGTGCCCGAGGGCAGCCGCTACGCCAAGGGCGCGCACATCGCCAACCTCATCCCCTTGGAGAAGGACGAGTACGTGGCCACGGCCTTGTCCGTGCGCGACTTCGCCGAGGACCGCTTCTTCCTCTTCGTGACCAAGCGCGGCATGGTCAAGCGCACCCTAGCCTCGCTCTACAGGAACGTGCGTTCCTCGGGCATCAAGGCGGTGTTGCTGCGCGACGACGACGAACTGATCATGGTCCGCCAGATCGACCAGACCGACGAGGTGGTGCTGTGCACCCGCGAGGGTACGGCCATCCGCTTCTCTGTGACCGAGGTGCGGCCCATGGGCCGCACGGCCAGCGGCGTGAAGGGCATCGCCCTGCGCGGCAACGACATGGTCATGGGCGCGGTGATCGTGCCGCCGCAAAAAGAGGGTGAGCCCGACGAGACCTGGGGTCACATCCTGACCGTGGCGGAGCGCGGCTACGGCAAGCGCACGGCCGTGGGACAGTACCGCCTGCAGTCGCGCGGCGGCCGGGGTGTGATCAACATGAAGCTCACCCAAAAGACCGGCAAGGTTCTGGGCGCGATCCTGGTGCAGGACGACGACCAACTGGTCATGATGACCTCGGCGAACAAGGTCATCCGCATCGGCGTGCGCGACGTGAGCGTGGTGGGCCGGGCCACCCAGGGCGTGCGGCTGGCCGCGCTGGACAACGGCGGCGTGCTGGCGGCCTTCGATCTGGTGCGAGAGGACTATCCCCTTGACGTGGTTCCCGAATAGCGGACCGACCTGGAGCGGGGCGCTGCGCGTTCTGCTCCCGGTCCTTCTCCTGACGCTGCTTACGGTCGCGTGCGGCCGTGAGCAGCGTCGGGAGGATCCCCTGGCCGACGCGGTGCGCGCCTACGACCAGGGGCTGTATCTGCAAGCCGAATCGCTCTACGAAGAATTCCTGCAAAAGAATCCCACAGATCCCAGACGCTGGCAGGCCTGGACGCGGCTCTTGGACATCGTGGGCAGCATCCGGGGCGACACGGAGAAGGCCCAGGCCATCCTCGAAGCCATGCTGCTCGAATTCGGCTCGGAACCGGAGCGGGCGCGGGCCGTGCTCATCAGGAAGGGCGATCTGCACCGTGGCGAAGGGCAGGTCAATCAGGCCGTGGAGGCCTGGCTCAAGGCCCAGCGGCTGCAGGAGCGGCAGGCAGACCCGTGCGTGCTGGCGCTCAGATTTTCAGGGGCCTACGTGAGTCTTGGATACTTCGATCTGGCCCAGGACGCCCTACGCGAGTGTCTGACAATCGCGCAGGAGCCGGGATGCCGCGCACGATGCCGCATAGAGCTGGCCCAGACCTACGCTCTTCTGGACAACTGGACGCAGGCGGCCGAACTGCTCGAAGAGGCCGTGGCCACGGACTCCCTGAATCGGGAGGACAGGAGCGTGGCCGTCTTCCTCTTGGCCGAGGCCGTGCTGCATCTGGGCCAGACCGAGCGCGCGAAAGAGCTTTTGACCTCCATCCTCGATACGCACCCCAATCCCTTGGCCGTGCAGGCCAAGCTGGACCAGATCAAGTAGCTTCCGCAGTCTTTGCGGATGCGTTGCGGACCCCCTGTGGACGAAGCCATGCGCCTCACAGACGTGAGGACACATCCATTTTCGCGTGCAATACGCCGATTATGTTCACGTATGCTTTGTCTGGCGTGACGGTGTGGAAGATCACATGACTTCCGGCCGGAATCGACCGAAAGCCCTCGCGGATTTCCGGGCGCGGCCTGCCGAGCAGCGGAGCGGCGGCGAGTTGCCGGAAAACCGCTTCGATCTCCAAAAGATAGGCGTCCGCGCGGGCCTCGCCCCAGGTCTGTTCGGTATAGGCCCATATGTCGAGCAGGTGCGTCTTGGCGGCCGGTGTGATGCGGACTTCAGCCATGGCGGATCGCCTTGGCCTCCGCAAGGATGTCCCTGACTCCGCCCGAAACGAACTGGCCGCTCTCCGCCTGGGCGGCGCCGGGGGCAAGCTCGCGGCGCAGGGCGTCGAGCTTCATCTGGTAGATCAGTTGCTCATGCGTCTCCATGAACCGAAGCGCCTCGCGGATGACCTCGCTCGCGTTGTTGTACAGGCCGCTCTCGACCTTTTGCCGCACCCTGGCCTCAAGCTCGGGCGTCAGTGAAACGTGCATATGTTCGCCTCCTTGAAAGGATCCCAGGCTGCTGAAAAAGTCTCATCTGCGGCGTTGCCGCGAAAAGCTCATTTTCATTCAATCCATTTCCAAATTATCCCCTTACCATAGATTGTCAATCTTTGTATCGACCGGCTGCGGCTCGGCCAGCTTGATGCCCTTGGAGATCGTGGAGAACCGCACGGCGAGGCGCAACGGATGCGTTGCGGCCGTTCCGTGATTGGGACGGAGCGCGTGACTTTTCTCGAGTCCGTCCTTGACAACACCCTGCCCTGTCATACATATTAGCGTCGATTTATATGTTTATGTCGGCGCCAAGGAGACCGCATGTCATCGCCAATCGAACATCCTGAGTCCCAGGAGCGGCATCTTGCGGACGTGGCCTTTCTGGCCCGGGCGCTGGCGGACGAGAACAGGCTGCGCATCCTTCTCTTCGTGCGCCACGGCAGGAAGTCCGTGAGCCAGATCGTCGAGGAGCTGGGTCTTTCGCAGCCCCTGGTCTCGCACCATCTGCGGGAGCTCAAACGTGCCCTGCTCGTGGACGTGGAGCGGCGCGGCCCGTTCGTCCTCTACGGCCTCACCCGCATCGCGGCCGTGGATGTCATCGAGGCCATGCGCGATCTGGCCGGCAAGCTCGTAGCGGAACGCACACGCTTTTGACCCTCGCAAGGAGAATTCGCATGAACGAGATCGAAGCCATCGTCGCGCGGCTGGAACCCAAGGAAGCGGCCGCGGCAGTGGCCAGGGCCGCGCGCGCCGTGTTCCCGCTCCTGGACGACGAGGCGCGCCGGGAATTCATCGAACAGATGCTCGGTGAGCCCGGCGAGGACAAGGTCGTCGGCATGGTCCATCTCTGACTGGCCGAATGCATGGACGAAGGTGTCGATCCAACCGCAATGTGCCAAAGTCTCGTGGACAAGGTCGCCCAGTCCAAACAGCTCATGGCCGTGGCGCATCCCGAAATTCTCACGCTGTTCGAGAACTGGCTCGAAGAACTCGAGGACGAGGTCATCCGCTGCGCCGCGGCGCAGGGAACGGATGTGGATGAGCTTGCCGAGGCCACGGGGCTGTCGCGCTCCGGCGCGCGGTTCCTGATATCCAAGCTCCGGCGTGAGGGAAGACTCTAGGAGGCCGACCTGTAAAAGCAAGCTTGTCGGCAGCCTCCTGGAAGCCGCAGACAAGGGAGAAGACGATGCGTACCACGAAAACAACGCTCGTGGCGGTCCTGGCCGTGTTCGTGACCGTGACCGCGCTGTGGCTGACCAACAGGGCCGTGACCCCGAAGACGGCCACCTGGGACGACGCGGTGGCCGAGGCCCGCGAGGGCGGATATCGCCTGGTCACGACCGTCGAACTTGCCGAATGGTACGCGCGGGCCGACGAGACGGGCCTTCTCCTCGTGGACACGCGCCAGGATTGGGAGTTTCACGCCGGACACATCGAGGGCGCGGTCCTCTTTCCCATGGAGCCCACGGCCTTCGCGCGCTGGCGCAAGAAGGGCGAACTGGCCGGGATGCTCGGACCCGACAAGGAACGGCCCGTCGTCTTCTACTGAGCGGGCCTGACCTGAGTCCGCAGCGACTCTGCGGCCCGTGTGGCCGTTTCCCTCGGTTACCGCAACGTCTTTCGCGATCCGTATGGATACCCCGACTGGCAGGCCGCCGGGCTGCCGGTGGCCTTCGACGCCGCACACCGTGAAGCCGCATCCGAGGACCCCACGCCCGGCCCGCTCTACGGCTGGGGGATGGTCTGGACCCTGCTCGGCATCTTCCTGGGCGGCATGGCCCTGAACCTGACCCCGTGCGTCTATCCGCTCATCCCCATCACGGTCTCTTATTTCGGCGGCCGCAGCGGCCAGGGCCGGGGCAGCCTCGTGGCGCACGGCGCGCTGTACATGCTCGGGCTCGCCCTGATGAACTCGCTCCTCGGCGTGGCCGCCGCGCTGACCGGCGGGATGATGGGCGCGCTGCTCCAGAACCCGGCCGTGCTCCTGGCCGTGGCCGGACTTCTGCTCGCGTTCGCGGCCAGCCTGTTCGGGCTGTGGGAGATCAGGCTCCCCTCGGGGCTCACTCGGGCCGCGTCCAAATCCTACACGGGCCATTTCGGCACCTTCTTCATGGGGCTGACGCTCGGCGTGGTGGCCGCGCCGTGCCTCGGGCCGTTCGTGCTCGGCCTTCTGACCTGGGTGGCGAGCCTGGGCAGCCCGTGGCTCGGTTTCCTGGTCTTCTTCACCCTGAGCCTTGGGCTCGGCCTGCCGCTCTTCGTCCTGGCGATGTTCTCGGGCAGGCTGGAGAAGCTGCCCCGGTCCGGGGAGTGGATGTTGTGGGTGCGAAAGCTCATGGGCTGGGTGCTGGTGGGCATGGCCGCGTATTTCGTGCGGCCGCTTCTCTCCGAGACGACCGGACTTCTCGCCCTGGCCGTTGTGGCGCTGGGCGCCGGGCTGCATCTGGGCTGGATCGACAGGGCCACGGCGAACTTCAGGGTCTTTGGCGCGATCAAGGCCGCAGTTGGCGTGGGCGGCGTGGTCCTGGCGATCGTCCTCGCCGGACCGTTGCTTTTCCGGGGACCGGCCGTGTTCTGGCAGACCTATTCCGACGACCTCCTGGCCCAGGCCAGGGAGCACGGCAGGCCCGTTATCATCGACTTCTCGGCCGCGTGGTGCACGCCCTGCCGGGAACTCGACGAGCGGACCTTCCGCGATCCGGCCGTGGTGCGTCTGGCCGACGAGAAGATGGTCATGATCAAGGTGGACCTGACCAGGGGCGGCGATCCGCTGCACGAGCGGCTCGTGAGCGAGTACGCGGTCAGGGGCGTGCCCACGGTGGTCTTTGTGGATCGGGACGGCCACGAGAGGCCCGAGCTTCGACTCGTGGACTATCTGCCGCCCGAGGAATTCGTGAAGCGCATGGAAAGCGTGCTCGAATGAGCCGCGAAGGAGAACGCATGCTCATGGTCAGGTTTTTTCTCAACGAGCCCAACGGCAAGCCGTGAAGGCACTTCAAGGCCATGATGCCCAGGCTGGGCACGAAATACGACGTACAGATCGAGGTGACCGCAAAGCCCATGGCGGAATACCAGAGCGACGAATATTTCGAACTGGATCTGCCTGCCGCGCCAGCGGTGATGGTCGGCGATGAGATCGTGACCGAGGGCGCGGACATTTCCGAGGACGAACTCGAAGCCTGCATCCGGCGTCACCTGGGGCTTCCCGAACTGGAAAAAAGAGGGTTGCTCGGCCGACTCTTCGGCCGCTGATGCGCCAGGGAGCGTCGGAGCGAAGTGACGATCCCATGGCCTGAAGCAGAGCGAGCGAGAAGCGGAAACAGGCTCCCCCTACTCCCCCGACACGCCATCCAACCGGTCTCAGTCGTGCTTCCGTTCGTACAGGACAAGGATTTCACCACGCACGTCCACGCGGGGCAGCCGCGCGGCCAGGGCATGCAGCGTCGAGCGCCAGCCCCCGGCCCGGGTTGCTGGCGTGCCCGCCGGTACGGACGGCCTTCGGTAGCGGCATTGGGGGCAGATCGCGTAATCGGTGAAGCCGCCGAAGACCCGCGTGCGCCATGGCGCGGCCATGGCTTTGAGCAGGTTTTCGCGACGCGGCAGCAATCGCTGCGTCAGTGGCCGGAAACCGGGCAGCAGCCGCATCAAGGCGTCGCCGTCGTAGGAGCGAAGGTGGTAGCTGGGGTTGAAGACGCAGCCGCAATCGGGGCATTCGGCCTGCAGGCGGCGTTCGCGGTAGGGGACATTGACGAGAACGAAGCGTCGTGCCACGCGGGCAAGTTCGCGGAGTCCCTGCTCGTGGATTGCGGAGGGCAGATGTTCGAGCATTTCCATGGTGACGACGCAATCCACGGCCTCGTCGGGCAAGGGAAGGCGGTTCGCGGTGCCCATGAGGATTGGGGAGGTGCACCGGGCGGCGCGGATCGCAGCGCCGGAACGTTCAAGCCCCAGGGTTCGGACGTGGGGGCGAGCGGTTTCGAAATCCGCCAGGAAGAGGCCCGGCCCGGCACCCACGTCCAGCAGGCTGTCCACCTCATGCGGGACCAAGTCCACGGCAGCAGCCCTGCGTCCGATGTCGAAGGAGTCGCCACCGACGCCCTCAATGCCGCTCGTCTCGAAGTGCTCCTCCTCGGGCGAGGATTCTCTGGCCGGGGCGGGCAGGCGAAGGCCTCCGAGCGTACCGATTTCTTCGGACCACTGACGGGCAAACGCCTCCATGGCCGGGGTGGCATGGGGCAGAAGATGCGCAACGCCACCGATAACGGGGTAGAAAAGCCCCCTGCCCCGCGCAATGAGCACCCCTGCCTCGATGCCATCGGCAGGACTCCCGGCGAACACGCGAAGTTCGAGCAGCTCGCCGCTTGCGGGACAGCGAAGGTGGCCCAGCAAGGCCTGGTCGAAGCTGTTTTTCATGGCGGTTCCCTTCATGAGACGAAGACATCCTCGCGTCAAGCGCCTTCTTCGCCAGAATGCGGATACATGCGCCGAGATCGGTCCGGCTCACCAGTCCACCGGTACCTGCACAACCTGTCCGTGTTTGTTGCGGAAGAGCAGGTGCCCGCGCTCGCGGCCGTGGAGGTAGAGATCGCGGGTGATCTGTACGTCGCGCGTGCAGTACTCGGTGATCAGGTCCAGGCGGCCTTCCTTCCACCATTGCAGTGATTGCAGACCGTCTGCGGATTTGGGCACGCCCAGCGTCTCCTCGGCCAGGTGGCCCAGGGAGAGGCGGTAGCCCAGGCGCGCCTTGACCGTATCGAGCATGTCCAGGGTGGGCAGCGCGGCGAAGTCGAAGTCGTGCGCGCCGCTGAGCACGAGGTAGTCGAAGCGCTTGATGTTGAAGCCGATCACGAGACCGAGCCCGGCCAGCCGCTCGGCCAGCTCGGGGATGCGCTCCTCGGTGTAGGCGTGAAAGGTCTGGTCGCGCGAGTCGTAGAGCACGGCCACGGCCACGCCCATGCGCGCGGCGCGGTGCCAGCCGCCCACCTCCTGGGCCGAGCGCCGCGTCTCCACGTCGAGCACGCCGTAGGCGGGCAGGGGGCGCGTGGCGGTCTCGCGGGGTTCTCGCGGTTCGCAGTTGGAGCTTGGAGGAGGCATGTTTTCCTCTGTCGGCGCAAGGGGTTGGAATGTCTCCGGGGTGGCCGTGGCCAGGGCTTCGAGCACGAAACAGGCTGCGTCCTTGGAGATGGGGCGGTTGCCCGAGCCGCACTTTGGCGAGTGCACGCACGAGGGGCAGCCAAGCTCGCAGGCGCAGTCGCGCACCGTGGTCAGCGTGGTGCGCAAAAGCTCGGCTGCCTGGGAGAAGGCCTGGCGCGTGAGGCCCACGCCGCCGGGGTGGCCGTCGTAGATGAACACGGCCGCGCGGCCCACCTGGGGATGGAAGGGCGTGGAGATGCCGCCGATGTCGTTGCGGTCGGCCATGACCAGCAGCGGCAGGATGCCGATGGCCGCGTGCTCCATGGCGTGGATGCCGCCCATGAAATGGTGGCGCGTGTCCTCCGTGGCCTGCTGCACGGCGCGCGGAATCTCGAACCACAACCCCTCGGTCTCGAAGACCAGGGGAGGCATGTCGAGCGGCACGAGGGTCAAAAGGCCGTTGTCTCCCGCGCGGCGCTTCTCGTAGCCCGTGATGCGCTCGGTGACGCGCAGCCGCCCCAGGAAGACCCGGCAGCCGAGCGCCGTGGCTTGGTCGTGGATGGCCAGTATCTCGGTGTCCTTCTCGGCCCTGGTGCGGGTGTAGTAGCCCACGCGCGCGGGCCGCGCAAAGACGCTCTTGCCGCGCAGGTCCAGCTTGGCGACGACGTAGGAGCGGCCCCGGTGTAGATAGACCGCGCCCTCGTGCGCCTCGCGCATGGCGCGGTGGGCGTCGATCTGGCCGATGACGCGGCCCTTGGCCGCGCCCTCCTCGGGGGTTGCCTGACCGTCGTCCCCGGGACCGGCCGGGCCCAGGTCGATGATCGGCATGGATGCGCCAGCGCCGCGCAGGTCCACCTCGCGGTGCGGCCGCTTGCGCTTGGAGTGCAGTTCGCGGCCGTCGGCCGAGACGAGCAGCTCGCCTGCGGCCGCCATGCGCTCGGCCTCCATGGCGATGGGCTCCTCGGCCAGGAAGGGCTCGCCGCGCGCGAGGGTCAGTTCGGCGGCCGCGCAATCCAGGTGCCGGGCCACGATCACCGGGTTGTAGGGGTTGAGGACCGCGGCCTCGGGCGGACGGGCGAAGAAGTCCTCGGGGTGGCGCATGAAGTACTGGTCCAGGTTGTCCTCGCCCGCCACCAGGACCACGGCCGAGTCCTGCTGCTTCCTGCCCACGCGGCCGCCGCGCTGCAGGGTCTGCATGACCGTGCCGGGGTAGCCCGCCAGGATGCACACGTCCAGGCCGCCGATGTCGATGCCCAGTTCCAGGGCCGAGGTGGAGATGACGGCCAAGAGCTCGCCCGAGGCCATGCGGCCCTCGATCTCGCGCCGCTCCTCGGGCAGAAAGCCCGCCCGGTAGGCGCTGATGCGGCCCTTGAACTCGCCGGATTTCTCGGCCGCCCACAGGGCGATGAGTTCGGTCATGCGCCTGGATTTGGCGTAGACGATGGTGCGCAGCCCGCGCTCCAGGCATTCCTTGAGCAGGCGGATGGCGGCCGTGGCGGGCGAGGCCTCGGGGTTGACGAAGAGCACGTGGCGGCTGCCCGTGGGCGCGCCCGAGGCCAGCACCGGCGAGACGCACAGCCCGGACAGCCCCTCGGACAGTTCCACGGGGTTGCCCACGGTGGCCGAGCAGAAGACGAAGGTGGGCGAGGAGCCGTAATAGTCGCACATGCGCCGAAGCCGCCGGAAGACCAGGGCCATGTGCGAGCCCATCACGCCCCGGTAGGTGTGGGCTTCATCCACGACCACGAAGGACAGCGAGGCCCACAGCGCGGCCCAGGTGGCGTGGTGCGGCAAAAGCGAGAGGTGCAGCATCTCCGGGTTGGTCAGGAGCACGTGGGGCGGATCCTGGCGCAGCTTGCGGCGGACGTGGTCCGGGGTGTCGCCGTCGTAGGAGGCGGCCCGCAGCCGCTCGTGGCTGGGCAGGAGCGCGGCCAGCTCGCCGAAGGTCCGAAGCTGGTCCTGGGCCAGGGCCTTGAGCGGGAAGAGGCACAGGGCGCGCGAGTCGGGCCGGGCCAGAAACTCCTCGAACATGGGCAGGGTGTAGGTCAGCGACTTGCCCGAGGCCGTGGGTGTGGCCACGACCACGTGGCGGCCCATGCGGGCCAGGTCCACGGCCTCGGCCTGGTGGCTGTAGAGGCTCGCGACCCCGCGCGCGGAGAGGAGCAGGCGCAGGGCCTGGGGCAGGGGCCGGGCGGTTTCGGCCAGACTCGGCTCGCTCGCGGGCAGCAGGCGGTGGTGGACCACGTCCGGCCCGAGCACGGGCGAGTCCATGACCGCCGCGACGAAGTCGCGCACGCCGCTCACGGCTGTGCCCTCCCGGACTTTTCGCGCATCCGCAACGAACTCCCGCAACTGGTTCGCGCACGGGCGGCCAAGGCAGCGGTGCGCGCATGGCCGGGTCCGGGGCGGGACGAGACGGGATATGCGGGAGTGGCGTTTTTCATGGGCGGGCGTGTCCGCCGCCGCGCGAACGCGGCGGGCCGTGACCGGCAAAAATTAGCATACTTCAGACGGGACGCTTTTTGAAGCTGGCGTGAAACACCCGGCTTACAGGAGTCCGGCAGACGATGAGGCCGTTGGCGAATCCCTGTCATCCACAGGAATTCGGCAGACCGTCTCAAAAGCGCCAGATGCAAGGCGCAAGGAAAATCCAGGCACGACGCGTATTAACAATACGCGAGGGACTGGATTTTTTGCGGCAACGCGGCAGATGGTGCTTTTGAGGCGGTCTGCTAATGTCCTGCGATGCCGTATTTCTTGAGCTTGTACTGGAGGTTGCTCTTGGAGAGGCCGAGCATGTCCGCGGCCTTTGTCTGCACGAATTCGGACTTCACCAGGGCGCGGCGGATCAGGGCGGCCTCGATCTTCTCCAGGGTCTGGGTCAGGTCCAGGCGCTCGGGCAGCATGTCCACGGCGCTCTTGTACTGCGCTTCCTCGTCCTTGATTTCCGGCGGCAGATCCTCCACGCCGACCACGTCCTTGTCCGCCAGGACCACGCAGCGCTCCATGACGTTTTCGAGCTGGCGCACGTTGCCCGGCCACTCGTAGGCCGTGAGGTATTCCAGGGCGTCGGGTGTGAAGCCCTTGAAATGCTTTTCGTTGTGCTTGGCGTAGGTGTCCAGGAAGTGGGCCGCGAGCAGCGGGATGTCCTCGCGCCGCTCACGCAGCGGCGGCAGCTCGATCTGGACCACGTTCAGGCGGTAGTAGAGATCCTCGCGGAACGCCCCTTCGGCCACGGCCTTTTGCAGATCCTTGTTGGTCGCGGCCACGATGCGGATGTCCACCTCGATGGGCTTTGCCCCACCCACGCGCTCGAAGGAGCGCTCCTGCAGCACGCGCAAAAGCTTCACCTGCAAGTCGTGCGAGAGCTCGCCGATCTCGTCGAGGAAGAGGGTTCCGCCGTGAGCCAGTTCGAAGCGGCCGCGCTTCTGCGCCACCGCGCCGGTGAAGGAGCCCTTCTCGTGGCCGAAGAGTTCGGATTCGAGCACGCCGGGGTTGAAGGCCATGCAGTTGATGGAGACGAAGGACTCGTCTTTGCGTGGAGAAGCGAAGTGAAGCGCCTTGGCGATGAGCTCCTTGCCCGTGCCGGATTCGCCGGTGATGAGCACCGTTGACTTGGTGGGCGCGGCCCGGTCCACCATCTCCAGAACCTTGCGGATGGCCCGGCTCTTGCCGATGATCTTGTGCAGGCCGTAGCGGTCGGCCAGGGTCTCGCGCAAGAGCCTGTTCTGGCGCGAGGTGGCCGCGAACTGCACGGCCTTGGTCACGGAGAGCAGCAACTCGTCGTTGGAGAAGGGCTTGGTGATGTAGTCGAAGGCTCCGATGCGCATGGCCTCCACCGCGGCCTCGATGCTCCCGAAGGCGGTCATGATCAGCACGGGGATGTGCGGATAGTGCTTGCGCACCCGCTCCAGCACGTCGCGGCCCGTGAGCTTGGGCATCTTCATGTCCGTGATGACCACGTCCACCTCGGACTCCTCCAGGAATTCCAGGGCGGTCTCGGGATCGTTCAGGGCGGTCACGGAGTAGCCCTTGTCCGAGAGCAGGGCGTCGAGGATGAGCAGGTAGTTCTGCTCGTCGTCGATGATCAGAATGTGCTCGGCCATCTATGCGTCCTTTCGTGCGTCCGAGGAGAAGGTGACGGTGACGCGCGCGCCGCCGTCCTCGTTGTTGGAGATGTCCAGGCTGCCGCCGTGGGCGCGGATGATGTTGTCCACGATGGTCAGCCCAAGGCCGGTGCCGTTTTGTTTCGTGGTGAAGAAGGGATCGCGGACGTGGTCCAGAGCCTCGGCCGGGAAACCCGGCCCGGTGTCCGCGACCACGAGGGTCAGGCCGTGCTCGTCCCTGGCTGCGGTCAGGCGGATGGTTCCCGGACCGTCCATGGCGTCCAGGGCGTTGGCCACTAGGTTATAAACCGCGCGGTAGAGCAGGTCCGCGTCGCCCTTCAGGGGCAGCGGCTCGGCGTAGTCGCTTTCGATGTCCACACCCTGCTCGCGGCACTTGTGCTCCATAAACACGGCCACCTGGTGCAGTACGCGGGCCATGTCCACGTCGTCCTGGCGCGGCTGCTTGGGCCTGGCGTAGTCCAGAAAATCGTTGACCGTGCGCGAGAGGCGCTTGGATTCGTCGAAGATGGCCGTGAGCAGCTTGGCGTTGGCCCCGGCGGGGTTCTCGGCCTTGGCCTTCTGGAGCAGAAGCTCCGCCGTGGAGCGGATGATGCCCAGGGGGTTTCGGATCTCGTGGGCCACGCCCGCCACCATGCGGCCCATGCTGGCCAGCTTTTCGCTCTGATGCAGTTCGCGCTCCAGCCGTTCCTTTTCGAGCGCCCTCTCCACGGCCAACCGGTCGGCCCGCCTGAGGACCATCATCACGATCATGAACAGCGCCAGGGAGGTGACCAAGGTCGAGGCCACGATAAGCCGCTCGAAGTTCACGACCTTCAGGTAGTCCTTGGTGATGTCCTGGGTGAATTCGATGGCGCCGATGATGGGGCCGCGCGGCTCGTCCGGGCTCAGGCGGCGGTCGGCGCGCAAGGCGTGGATGGTGCTCATGGTCACGTCCTCGGGCTCGAAGTCGAGCACGAAGATGGAGCCCCAGGTGCTGTGCTTGTTGAGAATCTGGAAGTGGTTCTCGCCCTCTTCCAGGGCGCGCTCCACGGCCGCGCCCGAGCGTCCGGTCTCGCCGACTTCTTCCGGGGTCATGGAATAGACCACCTTGCGTTCGAAGCCGTGAATGCGGACCTCGATGACGTGGAAACCGTGGATCGTGGTGCGCACGATCTGGTCGAGGCGTTCGTACTGGCGGGGGTCGGTCAGGTCCACGTTGCCGAAGGCCAGAATGCTCGGCAGGGTGAAGCGCTGGAATATCTGGTGGTTCAGGTTCTCGGCCAAGAGCAGGGCGTAGTCCTCCTGCTTTTCCAGGAGCGCACGGCGGGCATAGTCCGAGAGGAACACCGAGAGCACGAGGTTGCTGCCGACGATGAGTACGAAGATGGTCACGGTGATGACCTTGGCGGCCTGAAACGGGCCTGTGGGGGGCGTGGCGGACGGCACCGGCATCCTTCTTTCTCCCGACGCGCGGGGGTTTTGTGGCGGACACACGCGGCGGGCGGATCGCGAACCGCCGCGTGGCGGCACACTACACCGCCTCGCCTCGCCGCGCCACCCCCCGGGTCGACAGCCGGATCGCTCCGGGCGGGCAAGGAAAGACCTCCGCCCGGCGCGTCGTTTTACACGACGCAGGTCGGGTGGCGATTGAGGAAGGTTCATGGATGGTCAGAGTCGGCGGCGACGCATGAAGAGGCCCTCGCCCGAGGACGAGGGGATATCTCGTCTGCCGCGCAGCAGGCGGATCGCGAGCAGGGGCAGGCCCACGGCCAGGAAGGCGGCCAGCCCGGAATACAGGGCGAAGAGATGCATCACGGCGGTGGAGTTGGTCAGGCCGGCGAGGTTCGCGGACCGCTCGGCGAAGGTGCGAGCCGTATCCAGAACCATGAGCAGCACGTCGGTCACTTCATGCATGGCGCACCTCCTTCCAGGGTGCTGAAAAAACTCCATCTGCCGCGTTGCCGCGAAAGGTTCAAATCCTCGCGTATTGGTAATACGCGTCGGTCTTGAACTTTTCTTGCGCCTTGCATCTGGAGCTTTTTGAGCACCCTGGCGGTTGAAAAACTCCATCTGCGGCGTTGCCGCGAAAAGTCCAAACCCTCACGTTGGTCAAATTGCGCGTCGGGTTGGCGCTTTTCCAACGCCTTGTATCCGATGCTTTTAGAGCACCCTGGCAAACGAGTTTGTCAACACGCTCATTCTCAATGCTGTGCAGAGCACGAAACGTGCCGTGACTGATTTTTTTGACTATGTTTGTTAAGACCTTGTTTTGGCGTGATCTTTAATTGAAGAAAAGCGCCGATGCCGGGTCTTGGGGCCAGTACGCGATGCGGGGAAAATCCATGAAACAGCGAAGGCTCAGGCTGAAAATCCTGTAATTGTGGTGTGTTCAATAGGGCGGACCATGGCCGACGGGAGTTTCGAGATGGCGCAAAAGGAATCGCCCCGGGAACGGGGGGACGTTCCCGGGGCGGCAACAGGGGCGAGGGGGAGGTTTCGCCCTGGTGCGCGGGGATGGACGGGCATTGCCCGACGCAATGCCCGATCGAGCGCCCCGCGAGCGGGCCGCCCGATTCGGCATGGCTGCAAGCATCTCCCGTGCCATCGAACGTAGATCAATTATTTCGGGATGTTGCAATATCCGAAGAGGCCGAAATCCATCCACGGAACGTGGATTCTCCACGAAATGACGATATGGGTTATCCACAAAGTATCCTGCCGTCCGTTCGCTGGGGTTTTGCCGTCAGGCGAAAGCGGTCAGGAGCCGGTCGCACAGGGCGTCGATGGTCTCCTGCTCGGGCAGCCCGAGCGCCGAGGCCTAGCCGAGCTGACGCGCGCTCAGGGCCGCATGTGGAAGAGGTCGAGTTTCTCCACGAGGTCGGCCGCGATCTCCTCGGGCGTTCCCCCCGCCTGCAGCACGAATCCGGCCACGGCCATGTACAGGGGCTCGCGCTCGGCCAGGGTGCGGCCGATCTCCTCGCGCAGGGGCAGGTCCGTGAGCGCGGGCCGCTGCTCGGTTCCGGGGTCGTGCGAGAGGCGCGTGAAGAGCAGGCCGGGATCGGCCATGAGATAGTAGACCGCGCCGCTTTTCGCCATGAGTTCGCGATTGTCGGCCCGAAGCACCACGCCGCCGCCCGTGGCCACGACCTGGCCATGCGAGGCCGCGATGCGCGCCAGCGTCTCGTGCTCGCGCTCGCGAAAGGCCTCCCAGCCGTGCGCGGCCACGTAGTCCGCGATGCTCTGCCCAAGGCTTTGGACCAGCGCTTCGTCCGCGTCCACGAACCGAAGCCCCAGTCGTTCGGCGGCCAGGCGGCCCACGGTGGTCTTGCCGCTGCCGCGCGGCCCCACGAGATAGATGTTGCGGGGCGCGGCCACTGGCCCGCAGTCGCTGCGGCCGTAGGTGCGCGTCAGGTCGGCCTCGGCCACGTCGTGGCGCAGCTTGATGGCGTCTTTCGGGGTCTTGTTCATGGTCTGGTCCTTTTCACGTGCCGATGATCAGAAGGGATGGACCTCGACCCTCGCGCCCTGGCCGAGCCCTTCGCGGGTGGCCGGGATGCGCACCAGCCCCTGCGCGTCGAGCAGGGTGCGCAGGAGGCCGGATTTGCCCAGGCGCGGGTGCGCCAGGGGCAGGTCGCCCTCGCGTTCCTCCAGGGCCACGCGCAACCAGTCCTCGCGTCCGTGGCGCGAGGCCACGTTGCGCGCCAGCACGGCCGAGCGTCCGGCCGCACGGGAAAAGGCGTCGCACGCTCCGGCCAGGTGGCGCAGGAAAGGCAGCACGAAGACGTGCATCACCACCTGGGCCGAGGTCACTTGGCCTGGCAGGCCGAACATGGCGCGGCCGTTCGCCTCGGCCAGGATCGTGGGTTTGCCTGGGCTCACGGCCACGCCGTGGACCAGCACCCGCGCCTGCGGCAGGCTGTCCAGCGCGGCCACGGTGCAGTCGCGCGCGCCAACGGAACTGCCGCCCGAGAGCAGCACCACGTCGTGATCGGCGAGCGCGGCCCCAAGCGCCTTGGCCAGGGCGGGCGTCTCGTCGGGGACGATACCGAGCATGGAGGGCAGGGCCCCGGCCTCGCGCACCATGGCCGAGAGCGCGTGGGCGTTCACGTCGCGGATGCGGCCCGGCGGCGGGGTCTCGTGCGCGGGCACGAGCTCGTCGCCCGTGGAGAGGATGGCCACGCGCGGCAAACGGCCCACGCGCGCGGCCCGGATGCCGAGCGCGGCCAGAAGGCCGATCTGCGGCGCGCGCAGGAGCGTTCCGGCGCGCAGCGCGATCTCGCCTTTTGTGGCGTCCTCGCCGCGCAGGAGCACGTTGTCGTTGGGCGCCAGCGGCTTTCTGAACTCAACGGTTCCGGCCCCCAGGTCGTGGGTGTGCTCGACCATGGCCACGGCGTTCGCGCCCTCGGGCAGCCAGCCACCCGTGGTGATGGCCGCGCACTGGCCGGGAAGGAGCGCGAACGTCGGCGGCTCGTGGATGGCCACGCTCCCGGCCTTTTCCAGGTAGGCCGGGCCGGATTCCGAGGTCCCGAAGAGGTCGGCCGCGCGTACGGCGTAGCCGTCCATGGAGGCACGCGCGGCCGGCGGCAGATCCTCGGGCGCGGACAGGTCGTCGGCCAGGAAGCGGCCATGGGCCGTGGCGAGGTCCGCCTCCTCGGCTGGCAGGCGGGGCCAGGCGGCGAGCAGGGCGCGGAACTCGTCCGCGGGCATCAGCGTCAGGAAATTGTGCGCCGGGTTCGGTTCTGTCATGGCGGGCAGGATAGCCTCGGCCGGGCGCATTGGGCAAGTGCGGTCAGGGCTGTGCGGACCGGGGTACAAAGGATTTGTTGACGCGACATGATAAAGCGGCGATTTTTGTGTAGAGCGATTCTTTACGGCTCGTTTCCCAAGTGGGACGGCCGCAAGGAATCAGCCGGAGGTGCGACGCATGGGTGGCAAGAAATCCAAGATCGAGATGGCCTTGAGGCGCGACGAGACGGCCGCCTTCTTCCGCAGGCTCGCGGACGGGCTCGAGGCCGGGAGTATGGATGTTTCGGGCGTTGCCCTTGAATTCGGGAACTTTTCCTCCATCAAGCTCGCGGCCAAGGGAGTGGGCGAATCCGTGTTCGTCTCCCTGAGCGTCAAGCGCGAGGCCGTGGGACCGGTTTGCGTCTGCGAGGAGAACGTCTGCGCCTGTGGCGCGGCCGAGGCCTTGGCCGAGCAGATGGGCGCGGAGCCCGGCGCGGGCGGCAAGCCCAAGTACAAAGGGCTCAAGAAGCGTTTGGAGAAGACCTGGAAGACCGTGCGCGAGGGGCTGGCCCTGGGAGTTTTGCCCGAAAAGATACTCATGGACCTTCTGGGCGGGGACTTCAGGGCCATGCTGACCTATCCGGGCAAGGGCGACGAGCACTACGAGGAGAACCGCAAGGCCCTGGAGGAGTTGCAGGAGGCAGTGGCGCAAGGCGATCTGGAGCGCGCCAGGCAGGCCGCCGCCCTTGTCGAGCGCCTGAAAAAGGAATGTCACAGGCGCTACAAATAGCGCCCGGCCGGACCTTTCGGCCCCTCGCAACCGGGATGTAACAATACGGTGATAGCCATGAACGCAATGGAAGTCGTTTCGCTCAAGCAGGGCGCGAATCGCCGCTGCGCCCTCCTCGACCTCGACGCCGTGCCGCGCGAGGTCACGGAGGATGACGCCCGCGCTTACGCGCGCGTCATTGACACCACCCTCACGCCGGAGCAGGCCGCCCGCATCGCCGAACCGGGCAAGACCTTCCCCATGCAGGCCGAGACCATGGCCGTGCACTGGCACCCCGAATTCGTGCCCATGGATCTCATCCGTGCGCGGATCCGGGCCTTGTACCCCAACAGCGGCAAGGAACTGATCATTCCCACGCAGCATAACGAGTTGCTCTTTTGGGACGACTACGCGGGCGTGGAGGTGGACTGCTACTCCTCCGGCTTCAACCGCAAAGTGCAGCTTCTGTTGCATTTTCGGCGCGACAAGGTGGAGGGAGAGCACCAGGCCGAGACACTCAAGTCCATGCTCGCCCACACCTTCGAATAC
Organism: Alkalidesulfovibrio alkalitolerans DSM 16529; assembly: GCF_000422245.1. NCBI lineage: Bacteria > Pseudomonadati > Thermodesulfobacteriota > Desulfovibrionia > Desulfovibrionales > Desulfovibrionaceae > Alkalidesulfovibrio > Alkalidesulfovibrio alkalitolerans. The sequence continues at coordinate 55,244 of NZ_ATHI01000011.1, read as the reverse complement.
CGCTCCGGGCAGCTTTTCGAGTTCCTGGACGCGGCCACGCTTCCGGGCATGGAACATCGTCGCCAGCAGGCGGCCGCGCTTTCCAACGCCGACGCCGAGATCGTGGAGTTCTCAGGCATCATCGCGGCCAAGCTCAAGCGGCTCATCGAGGACACGTGGGGCGAAACCCCGCGAGAGACCATCAAGAACAAGCTCCTGCGCAACTTTCTCGACGAGTACCGGCCCGCTTACGGCGATCTCGCCGTGAACAGGGCCCAGGTCTACCTCAAGGCCCTCAAGGAGCTGGTCAAGCAGGGTTTCTCCTTGACCTACTTCTATCGCGCCTCGGAGATCATCGAGGAGGCGCGCTCCTTGGGCGCGGGCGTCGTCATTCCCCATCCGGAGCAGTTCTGGCCCATCCTCCTGGCCGACTACGACGTGGACGGCATCGAGGTCTGGAATCCCCAGTCGCGTGAATACACGGAGTTCCTCATCCAGGCCGTGAACCGTCAAAACGAGAATCGCTGCCGCAACAGCCCGCAGATGCTCGTTTTCATGGGCGACGACTGCCACATGAGCGAGAAGGTCAAGGAGCCCGCGCTTCAGGATGCGGACAAGGCCGCGCGCGAGGTGGGGCTGCAACCCGTGTGGGACGACCTTTCAGTGCGCAAGAGCCTTATCCTGTGCGGAGCCTCGCGCGCCAAGATGATCGACGAATACAAGGCCCGGCTCGACGGATGAGCGCGGGAAAAGGCGGAACCCCGATGCCCGAAGCGAAATATTTCAAGTACGAGTCCGTGCAGGACATGGAAACCATCGTCCGCTACCTGGAGGCCCTGGCCGAGGGATTCCGCAAGGGCGAGTTGACCTTGGCGCGCGAAGGCGAGACGCTGGTCATGAAGCCCGCCGGTCTGCTCGGATTCTCCGTGGAAGCCAAGCTCAAGGGCGTGCGCCGCAAGCTCAAGTTCACCCTGGGCTGGAAGGAACAAGCCGAGTCCACGGCAGGCGGACAGCCTCCGCTCATCATCCGCGCGAGCGGCGAGCCGGGCGGCGGAAACGAGTAGCGGCCATGCAGGATCTCGAACAGAACATCCGCTTCATGCTGCTTGAGGTCACCAAGCAGATGGAGGGCACGCTCAAGGCTCTCGAAAAGCCCTCGGACGAAATCATCGAGAAGATCGAGAACCGCGACAACTACATCGACAACATGAAAAGCGTCATCGAGAACATCTGCTTCTCGCGCCTGCACGGCAAGGAGACGCTCACCAAGCGCGGAGTGGACCGGCTGCGCGCGGCCCACATCATTGCAAACAACCTGGAGCGGCTCGCGGACCACGCCGTGAACATCGTCCGCCAGACGCGCTATCTTTCCGACCCGGAGTTCCTGCGCCGCTACGACTACAAGCCCTTTTTCGACGAGTTGTTCAACTCCCTGGAGAAGGTCTACGATGCCTTGTTTCGGCAGGACATGTCACTGGCGTTTCGCATCTGCATCTCCGAATCCACCCTGGACAAGCTCTACAAGAAACAGTTCGACCGCATCTTGAACGAGCTGCGCGCGGGCGTGGAGACCGGGAACCTCATCACCACTCTGTTCATCTTCCGCTACCTGGAGCGCATCGGCGACGCCCTGCTGAACGTGGGCGAGGCCATCATCTTTTACATCCTGGGCGAGAAGTTCAAGATCCACCAGTACAACGCCCTGCGCGACACGCTCTCGGCCGCTGGCAAGGAAGTGCCCATCTCCGACGTGGAGTTCCAGTCCATCTGGGGCACACGCTCGGGCTGCCGCATCGGCCGCGTGCGCGAGGGCGGCGGCCGGGCCGAGTCCCAGGGGGTCATTTTCAAGGAAGGTGAAGCCAGGAAACTGCTCCAGGAGAAGGCCAACATCGAGAAGTGGGACGCCATCATGCCCGGACTGCCGCCCAAGGTGGTGGCCCTGCGCGAGGACGGGGCCTCGGCCTCGCTGCTGCTCGAATTCCTCTCGGGCTGCACCATCCAGGACATCGTCCTGTCCGGCGAGATGCAGTACCTGACCGACGCCATGCTGCTTCTGGAGCAGACCGTGGCTGAGGCCTGGGAATTCACGCTCAAGCCCGAACCTGTCAACGCCGACTACATCGGGCAGTGCCAAAAGCGGCTGCCCGACGTCTATCGCCTCTATCCCGAATTCGACACGCCCGTGCGCTGTCTGGGCAAGGTCACCATCCCGCCCCTCAAGGGGCTGCTCGGTGAGGCTAGGCAGATCGGCAAGACGCTCAACTCCCCCTTCTCGGTCTTCATCCACGGCGACTTTAACATCAACAACATCGTCTACGACCACGCCAACCAGCGCATCCACTTCATCGACCTGCACCGCTCGGCACAGACAGACTATCTACAAGACGTCTCGGTGTTCATGGTCTCCAACTTCCGCCTGCCCATCTTCGACCCCCAGGCCCGCGACCGCATCCGCATGGTGATTTCGGAGATGTACGCCTTTGCCCGCGAATTCGCGCGCAGGCACGACGACGTCACCTTCGACGCGCGGCTGTGCCTGGGGCTGGTGCGCTCGTTCCTGACCTCGTCGCGTTTCGAATTGAACCGCCGCTTCGCCAAGGACATGTACCTGCGCGGTGTGTACCTGTTGGAAAAGATAGTGGGCTTTCGCAAGCCCTACGAGGAGTTCCGCATGCCGCTGAACGTCCTCTCCTCGACCTGAGCCGGATTCCGGCGAAAACCAAGGATCGGATGGATGAAACGCATAGGTGTCGTCGGCATTCCGGGCGGCTGGTCCACGGAGCGCATGGTCGCGGCCGTGGAACAGCGCACAGGCTTTCGGCTGCTCGTGGACATGTCCAAGGTGCGCCTGGATCTTTCGAGCGGCAAGGTCTTTTACGGCGAGCACGACCTGAGCGCGCTCGACGCCCTGGTCGTCAAGAAGATCGCACCCTCCTATACGCCTAGCGCCCTGGACCGCATGGAAATCCTGCGCTTTCTGGAGGAGCGCGGCCTGCCGGTATTCTCCAGGGCCAGAAGCATCATCAGGCTCATCGACCGCCTTTCGTGCACCGTGGGACTTCGCTCCGGCGGCATTCCCATGCCGCCCACGACCGTCACCGAGGATGTGGAGGAAGCCATGGCCGCAGTCGAGGACTACGGCCGCGCGGTCTTCAAGCCGCTCTTCTCCTCCAAGGCGCGCGGCATGACCGTCATCGAGCCCGGCCCCGAGATGCAAGAGCAGATCGAGGACTTCAAGGCCGAGGGCAACCCCGTCATGTACATCCAGAAGATGGTCGAGCATCCGGGCCTGGACCTGGGCGTGACCTTCATCGGTGGGGAGTACGTGACCACCTATGCGCGCAAGGGCTCGGGCGCGTCTTGGAACACCACCACGCAAAGCGGCGGCAAGTACGTGGCCGTGACGCCCTCGCAGGAGGTCATCGATTTGGCCCACAAGGCCCAGGCGCTCTTCGACATGTCCTTCACCTGCGTTGACGTGGTCCAGACCCCCGATGGGCCGCAGATCTACGAGGTCTCGGCCTTTGGCGGCTTCCGGGGGCTGCTCGACGCCTGCGGTCTGGACGCGGCTGCCATGTACGCCGATCACGTGCTCGGGAGGCTCTCGTGAGCGCTCGCGTCGCGGCCCTGGCCGAAAAATTCCTGCGCGAGGCCCCGCTCACGCAGCAACTGGGCCTTCGCTTCGGCGACACGCGCATCGACGTGCGCTCCAACTCGGCCGCGCTCGTGGCCAAGCTCAGGGACTACTACCGTGATTTTCTGGGCGAGGGCGGCATCGCCGACATCGAGGTCGCGGCCATCGAGCGCGAGGCCGTGGATATAGGCCTGCCGCTGGCCCCCAAGACCCCGGAGCCGGGCAAGCGCAAGATCAAGGAGGAGTTCCTCGACCTGCCCGACGGCCGCGTGGTGCGCAAGCGCCTGACCGGCCTGGTCTGCCTCTTCGGCGGCGGCCTGAACCTGATCGTGGGGCCGTGCATCGCCAACGACAATCAGATCGTGAACTTCATCAACAACCGCTACATCGAGCGGCTCATCAAGCGCGGTTGCCTGCTGTTCCACGCCTCGGGCGTGGCCGTGGGCGAGCAGGGCCTGACGCTGGCAGGGTTCGCGGGCATGGGCAAGTCCACCCTGGCGCTGCACATCATGCGCCACGGCACGGACTTCGTCTCCAACGACCGGATGATGGTCGAGCGCGACACCGAAGGGCTCGTCATGCATGGCCTGCCCAAGATGCCGCGCGTGAACCCCGGCACCGTGCTGCACAACGACTCCTTGGGGCCGGTCATCCCGGCCGACGAGCGCGAGCGGTTCCTGGCCATGCCAGCCGAGGAGCTGTGGGATCTGGAGCACAAGTACGACGCCTTCATCGATGAGTGCTTCGGGCCGGACCGCTTCCGCATCCGCTGTCGCATGAAGGCCCTGGTGCTGCTCAACTGGCGGCGCGAGAAAGCCCCGTTGTCTATCGCCCGCGTGGACCTTACAGCGCGGCGCGACCTGATGCCCGCTTTCATGAAGGAGCTCGGGCTGTTCTTCGAAATGGACGCGGAGACGCGCGGGCGGGACATGTCCGAGGGTGCCTACTTGGCCATGCTCGGCGATTGCCCGGTGTACGAGCTTTCCGGCGGCGTGGATTTCGAGGCCGCAGCGGTCTTCTGCAAGAATCTGCTCGCTCCCTGACAGCCCGGGCCGCTTCGTTCGGTCTGGCCAAGCTCGCCTTGGCAAGGCGGGATGCAGCAACGCTTCAGTTTTTTGTCGGCGGCCAATCGTCGGCGGACGGGCGTCTTGCGCGGAGTGTGGCTGGCGATCGGGGGGCTTTTTCGTCGAAAATACGGCGAAACCCCCATTTGCGCACTGGCGTATCGCATATTATGAACTCCAGTGGCCATGCTTGGTCCAACCGGGCGCGGCATCGCATTCGACGACGGGGAGGGGCGACGTGGAAACGGTTCTGTTGATGCTTGTCTTCATCACGGCCACAGTGGTCATCCTGTATCTGTATTCCGCCTACGACAGGAACCGCCGCCGACTGGATCTGAAGCGTCAGGCAGCGAATCGCTTCCGCATGCAGGCCGAGCACCGCATGGGCTGCCTGCGCAAAACCAACGAAAATCTTCGCAGGCGTCTGGCCGACATCCACGGCCGCCTCATCGACATGGAACTGCGCGACGGGAACGCCTAGCCATGGGCGTGTTTCTTTCCGTGCTGGCCCTGAGCTTCATCGCCGTGGCCGGAATTCTCGTGGATAGACACCTGCGCGCCAGGTTCGAACAGGAAGAGCGCGATCTGGTCGCCGCCGAGGAAGACGTCAAAACCAAACTCGCCGAACTGTTGAGCGAGAAGCGCAAGCTCGAAAGCGACCTCATTCAGGCCGAGAGCCAGTTGACCGTGGCCGACTGGCATGCGCACGAACAGCAAATGCCCAAGGAATCCGCCGCGCCTGCCACCCCTCTCCCGCCTCCGGCCCGGCCCAAAGCCGCGGGAAAACCTCCCATGACATCGAACCAGCGCAACGAGCGCCAGGGACGCTGGCTTCTGAGCAACGGCAAGATCAGTCTTGAGCAGCACGAGAAGGCCGTTCGCCTCGTGGGTCAGGTGGCGCCCGATTTGCTTCAGACCTGCCTGCTTTTGAACTACATCGACAAGGATACGGCCAAGAAGGCCCAGGAAGCCTCCGCCTGATCGCGCGCGCGTGTGCCGCGCGTCGTTGCCGTATCGTCACATGGAAGAATGTATGCTATTCTTTTGCGCATGTGACGCACGTTCTCCATCCGGAGCCTCCCGATGACCCAGAAGATCAGCATCCGCAAATCCGCAACCGTGCCCAACGCCATGAAGCTGGCCCGCTTCAGGCGCTCCCCGGACCTTGGCCCGCGCGTGCTTTTCTTCAGCGGCGGCACCGCCCTGCGCGGTCTTTCGCGCGCCATCATCGACTACACCCACAACTCCATCCACCTCATGACCCCCTTCGATTCGGGCGGTTCCTCGGCCATCATCCGCGACGCCTTCAAGATGCTCGCCGTGGGCGACATCCGAAACCGGCTCATGGCCCTGGCCGACAGAAGCCTGAAGGGCAACCCGGAGATCTTCGCGCTCTTTGCCACGCGCCTGCCCAAGGACGAGGCCCAGGCCGCCCTGTGCGTCCGGCTCGAAGCCATGGTCCGGGGCCGCGATCCGCTCGTGGCGGCCGTGCCCGACCCCATGCGCAAGATCATCCGCAACCATCTGCAGTTCTTCCTCGAACGCATGCCCGCGAGCTTCGACCTGCGCGGGGCCAGCATCGGCAACCTGATCCTCACCGGCGGCTTCTTCAACCAGAAGCGCCACATCGACCCGGTCATCTACCTCTTCACCAAGCTCGTGGAGGCGCGCGGCGTCGTGCGCCCCGTGGTCAACCGCGACGCGCATCTCGCCGCCCGGCTGGCCAACGGCCGGGTGCTCGTGGGCCAGCACCTCATCACCGGCAAGGAAAATCCGCCCATCGATTCGCCCATCGAGGAACTCTTCATCAGCGACGACAAGGACGACCCCAAATCCGTCAGGCCCGCCATCAGGGCCAAGGTCAAGCGACTCATCGCCTCGGCCGAGCTGATCTGCTATCCCATGGGCTCTTTCTATTCCTCGCTCGTTGCCAACCTTCTGCCCATGGGCGTCGCCGACGCGATCCGCGAGAACGAATGTCCCAAGGTCTTCATCCCCAACACCGGCCGCGATCCCGAAATGATGGGGCTGAACGTGGCCAAAGCCGTGGCCGAGTTGTTCCGCTACCTGGACCAGGGGTGCTCAAAGATCGCCCCGCGCGATGCGCTGCTCAACTTCGTGCTCGTGGACAGCAAAAACGGCGACTACGGCGGCCCCATCGACGTCCACAAGATCAGACGCTCCGGCGTCGAAGTCATCGACACCCAGCTTGTCACGCCTCGTTCGGCACCCTACCTCGATCCCGATCTGGTGTTGGCTAATCTCCTCTCCCTCGTCTGAGGGGGCGGGTCGCTGAAAATTCCGCGATCACTGCGTTGCCGCGAAAGCGCCGACCCCTCGCGTATTTGTAATACGCGTCGGCCCTGGATTCGTCTTGCGCTTTGCCCTCGCGGTTTTTGACGTCTTGCCTTGATGGGTGGAAAGCGGGGCTTTGCCCCGCGCCCCGTCGGGGGGAATCATTCCGGGGGGAGATGATCTCCCCCGGACCCCCTGCGGTTCCCGAAACCGTCTGCGACGGTTTCGGGAAAGCATGGTTCTGGGGCGGACCACCGCCGCACCGGCGTCGGCTTTGCCAGCAATGGTTTCGAAGCGAATCGCGGGGTCCAGGGGGCTTGAGCCCCCTGGCGGAGGAGGTCAGGAGGAGGCAGCGCCTCCTCCTGCGGCCTGCGTCAGCCGACCTTGGCGTAGAGGCTCCAGGTTTGGTCGAAGGCCTTTTCGAAGGAGCGCGGCTCCATGATGCGCCTGGCCTCGGCGGCCATGGCGGCGCGGGTTTGCGGGTCCATGGCGAGGCGTTCGACGGCCCGGGTGAGTTCTTCGGAACTGCCCGCGCTCACGACCAGTCCGGTGACGCCTGGCTGCATGTTTTCGCGCGGCCCGCCCACGTCCGTAACGATGACCGGCAGGCCCGAGGCCTGGGCTTCGAGCACCACGTTGCCGAAGGTGTCGGTGGCGCTCGGAAAGACGAAGATATCGGACGAGGCGTAGCAGGCGGCCAGATCCTCGCCTTCGAGGATGCCGGTGAAGACCGCGCCGCTGCCCGCGAGCAGGGCCTGCATCTGGGTCCGGTAGGGGCCGTCGCCCACCACGACCAGATTCAGGTTCGGCATGTCGCGGCGCAAGGCCAAGTAGGTCTCGGCCAGCAGGTGCAGGTTCTTTTCCTTGGAGATGCGGCCCACGTAGAGCAGGGTCAGGCCTTTTTCCAGGCCGTGGCGCTTGAGGTAGCCGTTGCGTTTGGCCGGGTGGAAGAGTTCGGTGTCCACGCCGCGCGGATAGACCACGAGCTTTTCGGGCGGCAAGCCGCGTTCGGCCAGTTCGTCGGCCGTGGCCCGCGACGGCGCGTACACTAGGTCCATCTGGTTGTAATACCAGATGGTATAGCGCCAGGCCATGTCCTCCATGCCGGTGTCGCCCGTGAGCTGGTGCGCGTACTGAGGAATCTGGGTGTGGTAGGTGCCGTGGATGGGCAGCTTGAAGAGCCGGGATACGAGCAGCGCGGCCAGGCCGATGGGGCCGGGCGTGGCCGAGTGGACGTGGGTGAAGTCCTCTTCGAAGGCGAACTGGAGCATGTCCAGCACGGGCGGGTAGAAAATCTTCTGCTGCGGGTATTCGGGCAGGTCGTAGACGCCGATGGGCGCGAAGTTGCGCACGCCGGGCCGGGCCTCGCCGGGCGCGGGCGTGCAGGTCACGAGGGTCAGGTCCTTGCCGGTGCGCGCGGCCAGGGCCACGCTGCGCTGCAGGGTCTTGGCCACGCCGTTGATCTCATAGAAGGTGTCGGTGAAGTGGGCGACCTTGGGCTCGCGGGCGGCGGGCCGGCCGAGCACCGTGGCCAGGACTTCGCGGCTGAAGCGGCGGTCCTGGTGGAACAGGGTGTAGGCCAGGAAGTAGGGGGCCAGCATGGAATACAGGGCCCCGGCCGAGCCGACGGTGTGGAAGATGTCGAAGAGATTGCCGCCGGATACGTTGGAGAGCAGCTTGTCCGCGAAGCGGGTCAGGACCTTGTTCGTGGCCCCGGTGCAGAAGCGGTACCACAGCCCGCCCTTGTTCTCGGGCAATGGGCCGCCGAGGCGCGCGATGCGGGAAAGCTCGGGGTCGTCGTGGATCAGGCGTGCGGCCTCGCGGCGGCAGACGTCCTGCACCCGGCCGCTGTCGCCCGGCCGGGTCGAGAGATAGCGCCGCGTGGTCCAGTAAGTCTGGAGCCGGTCGATGACCGAGGAGGTCCGCGCCTCGTCCGCGCCCAGGAAGCGGTCCACGAAGCGCAGGAAGATGTCCTTGTTGACGTAGCGCTGCAGGCTGAACTTGTTTTTGTAGAACTGGTAGGCGATGGCGTAGAGGTTGTGGGCCATGGTCTCGGGCCTGGCCGCCTCGCCCCGGGCCTGCGAGAGCCCCTGGTCCACGCCGCGCAGGAAGTCGGCCAGGGTCTGGGCGCCGGGCACCTCGGTGTGGATGCGGGCGATGTTCAGCGCGCCGTGATCGTCCGATCCGCCGGTGAGACTCTTCTGCCAGGGCGCGGGGCCGTATGGCTCGATGCCCTGGCGCTCGGCCATGCGCTCGATGTCTTCGGGGCGCAGCGCGGCCGCGATGAGCCTGAGCGCCACGTTGGGCGCGTTGTCGCGCGCGCCGTTGATCTCCAGGTTGTTGAAGAGCAGCAGGAGGCGCTCCACGTGGTCCGGGGTCAGGCGGTCGTTGACGCCGAAGAGCGGGTGGGCGCAGACGTGGGTCACGTTCTCGCGCCTGAGATAGGCGGTTAGGTCGAAGATGTTCTCGCGGATCTTCTGGATCTCGGCGAAGCGCTTCTCATCGATGTCCAGCGCCAGGACGTGGACCTTGCAGCCGTCCTCGGGGAAGTAGGTGGTGACCTCCACGCTGACGAAGGCGTCCGGCAGGTGGGCGATCTCGAGCGCGCCGTTGATGGTGTTGTGGTCCGCGATGGTCACCATGTCCATGCCCTGTTCGCGCGCCAGGCGGACGATCTTCATGGGTTCGGTGAAGCTCTCGGGGCAGCCGATCTTTTGCAGCACCCATTGCGAGGGCCTGGTGGAGTGTTTGGAGTGCACGTGCAGGTCGATCTTCATGCCGCTCCCCTGGCGGCCGCGCGGATGCGCGAAGCGGCGGGAGTTCCCAGGGTGGGACGTCCCGCCGCTTCGGCGTTTCGCGCCGCTGCCGCGCGTCGTGTGATGAGGTCTTTTCGCATCGTCGTTCCCGAGCGGCCCCTGGCCGCAGGTTCCGGATGAACCGATCGAGGGCTTGACGTGCTCTAGGCCTTGGCCGTGACGACCGCATGGCGGATGGGGGCGCGCGTGTTACGGCGCGATTGATTTTTGGTTGCGGCGTAAAGGGCGGTAACGCGGCAGGCGGTGTTTTCGGGACGGTCTGCTGTCAGCCTTTCTTGATCCTGAGCCCGGCGGAAAAGGCCGGGGCCACGATCTCGCCCAGGCGGGCGTAGCTTTTGGCCACGCCGGAGATATAGATCAGGGGATCCATCTTCACGGGATCGGGCAGGCCGTCGGTGACACACGATTCGCTGACGTGCGTTTCCATGATCTCGCCCAGCACCAGAGTGTGCGTGCCGAGCTCGATGAAGCGGTCCAAGCGGCATTCGAGGTTCAGCGGGCACTCGGCAATAAGCGGAGCGTTGCTCTGGTTGCCGAAGAAGATAGTGAAGCCGCAGGCCGAGGTCTTGTCCTCCTTGGCGCCGCTGACGAGCCCGCAGTAGTCGGCCTCGACCACCAGCGAAGACGACGGGATGTTCACGGAAAAGGCCATGTTGGCGCGCAAACCCTTCATGGTCAGGCGCGACTCGCGCACGGCCACGGTGAGCATGGGCGGGGTCTGGTTGGCGATGCCGCCCCAGGCCGCGTTCATGAAGTTGGGACGGCCTTCGATGGTCGTGCCGACGAGCATCACGGGCATGGGATAGAGCAGGGGCGCGGCCCCCATATGCACCTTTTTCATGAACGTTCTCCTTCTTGCGGTCTCGTTATGCCTCCGGGCTCGCGTCCGGTCAGAAGAAATCCACCGCGCTTTCACTGGCAAAGAAGATGCGGCGCTTGTCGGCCGTGCTTCCCGGTTCCGCCGGGCGGCTGTCGGCCAGGGTCATGCGGTATCCAAAGGTCAGGAAGAGCGACCCGCGCTCGATCTTTTCTGGCTTGAGCAGGAAATCGAAGGGCGTGCCCGCTTCGGGTGTGAGCGGGCCGGGCAGGTAGACACGCACCTCGTCGGCCAGCACGTTGCCGTTTTTGTCGCAGACGTAGGCCGCGAACCACAGTTCGTCTATCCACTCGACCCATTCGGGCAGATTTTCCAGATTCGGGTAGGCCATGCCGCTGACCCGAAAGCCCCCGGCCTCGGGCGTGGTTGTGGCGGCAAAGCGCCAGAACTTGAGGGTCACGTCCTCGGTCTCGCCCATGGTCCAGGGAACGCGATTCAGGTGGCGCACGTTCATGGTGGCGCAGCCCGCGAGCGCGAGGACGAGGGCCAGGATCGCGAGGCGGGCGAAAAGGTGGATGGTGCGGTGGTCGCGCATGGTTCTCCCGGTGTGGATGATCTTTCGGCCGATCCGGTCACGCTTCTACCAGAGGCGCGGGACAAAGGAAACCTTTGCCGGGTTTCGGCCCCGGCCGCATCAGCAGGCCGCCCGGCCGCCCGCATGGCCAAAAAGCGCGTCGCGGCGGACGGGAAAACCCCTCAGGCCAGGAACGGCGGCACGAACGAGGCGGCGCGCGAAAGCCCGCGCTCGTGACGCTCGAAATCGGGATCGAGTTCGGCCACGCGGGCCCAGAAGGCCGGGGAATGGTCCATGCGGCGCAGATGGGCCAGTTCGTGGCGCAGCACGTAGCGCGTCAGGGCGAAAGGCAGGAAGAGCAGGCGGCAGTTGAGGCTGATGACGCCCCTGGCCGAGCACGAACCCCAGCGGCTGCGCTGCGCCCTGACCTGCACGGCCGCCACCTCCTCGCCCGCCTCGGCGGCAAGGGCGCGCAGAAGCGGCGGAAGGGTCTCGCGGGCGCGGCGGCAGACGAATCCGAGCAGCGCGTCGCGTCGTTTCTTTGCGTCGTCCGCCCCCGCCAGGATCAGTCGGCCCGCGTTCACGCGCAGCCGCACCGGACCGTTCGAATCGAGGACCGACAGATCCCAGGCTTCATCCAGTGCGCGCAAGGGCAGGGTGTCGGGCAGCAGCGGCACGGAGCCGGGAACGCGGCCGTGGCGGGCCGTGAGCCGGTCCACGGCCCGGGCGATCCACTCCGCCTTGCGGGCCACCACTTCCGGGGCGCGTTTCGGGTCGAAGCCCGGTGGGACCACCACTTCGAGTCCGCGCTCCATGCTCAGGCGCAGGCTCACGCGCAAGGCCCTCGGACTCGTGCGCAGACTGAAATCGGGAATATCGTGATTGGCGGGCATCTCTTTCCGGTCCCAAAGCGGGTGCGGTCGTTTTTATTAATTTTAGCCCATTTGACGGCTGTGGGGAAGGCGCGCCGAAAGACGAAGTCCGGTTCGCCCGGGCGCGGAGGGGGGCGTTTTTTTTCGGAAAAGAGCCTGTTTCACCGTGTTTTCGGTGCCAAAACATGGTCTTGCGGCGATGAAACGCCAAATGTGTTCGTTTGCGAAACGCAAAGCCTCGGCAAGGCGCATTTGCATGGACTTTTTGACTATTTTGGTATAGGGGGGCCAGACCATTGAGACGTGTCCCGGCCGGTTGGCGGCCGGGGAACCCCAACCGGAGTACGCCATGCGCGCCACAGTTCGCCTTTTCGCCCTGGTCGCGGCCTGCCTTTTCGCGGCGGTCGGCCATGCCGCCGAGCCCATCCGCATCGGAGCCATCTTTTCGGTGACCGGCCCGGCGTCCTTCCTAGGCGAGCCCGAGCGCAACACCGCACTCATGGCGGCCGACGCCCTGAACGCCGCAGGCGGTCTGCTCGGTCGCCAGGTCGAGGTCATCGTCTATGACGACGAATCAGACGTGAACAAGGCCGTGCTGGCCTCGGACAAGCTTTTGAAGATGCACCGCGCGGTCGCGGTCATCGGGCCCTCCATCTCGGGCAACACCCTGGCCATCATGAACAAGTTCGAGCGCGCCCGTGTGCCGCTCATCTCCTGCGCCGCGGCCGAGAAGATCGCAAATCCGGTCAATCCCTGGGTTTTCAAGACGCCCCAGTCCGACCGCCACGCCGCACAGCGCATCCTGGCCCACGCCAAGGCCGCGGGCCATTCGCGTCTGGCCATCGTCACCGTGTCCGACGGCTTCGGCCAGGCCGGCCGCGAGGTGCTGAAGGAACTCATCCCCGCGCAGGGCTTCACTCTGGTCGCGGACGAGGTTTACGGCCCCAAGGACACGGACATGACCGCCCAGCTCACCAAAATCAAGGCGCAAAACCCCGACGCTGTGATCTGCTGGGGCACCAACCCCGGCCCGGCGGTCATCGCCAGAAACCGCGTGCAGCTCGGGCTGGACGTGCCGCTGTACATGAGCCACGGCGTGGCCTCGCGCCGCTTCATCGAGCTTGCGGGCGACGCGGCCGAGGGGCTTTTGCTGCCTGCCGGGCGGCTGGCCGTGTTCGAGCAGATCCCGGAGGACCATCCGCAAAAGGCCCTGCTCACGACCTACGCCAAGGATTACGAGGAGCGCTTCAAGCAGCCCGTGTCCTCCTTCGGCGGCTACGCCTACGACGCCCTGATGCTCGTGGCCGAGGCCATCCGCCAGGGCGGCTCGGCCGAGCCTGCGGCCATCCGCGACAACCTGGAGCGCATCCAAGGATTTTGGGGCGCCACCGGGCAGTTCAATTTTTCCCCCGAGGACCACAACGGCCTGACGCAGGACGCCTTCGAGATGGTGGTCATCGAGAACGGCGACTGGAAGATAGTGCGCTGATCGCGGCCAAACAGGAACAAGGCGGGTGACGACATGAAACGTTTCGTGCTTTTTCTCTCCCTGTGCTGCGCCCTGGCGGGGCTGGCCGGGACAGCCCTTGCGGCCGAGCCCATCCGTATCGGCGCCGTCCTTTCCGTGACCGGTCCGGCGTCCTTCCTGGGCGAGCCGGAGCGCAACACGGCGGTCATGGTCGTGGAGCGCATCAACGCCGAGGGCGGCGTGCTCGGCAGGCCCCTGGACCTGATCGTCTATGACGACGAATCCGACGTGAACAAGGCCGTGCTGGCCGTGGACAAGCTGCTCAAGAAGGACGGCGCGGTGGCCATCATCGGCCCCTCCACCTCGGGCAACACCCTGGCCGTGATGAACAAGTTCGAGCGCGCCCGCGTGCCGCTCGTCTCCTGTTCGGCGGCCGAGAAGATCACCAACCCAGTCAACCCCTGGGTCTTCAAGGTCGCGCCCTCGGACCGCCACGCGGCCCAGCGCATCCTGGAGCACGCGGCGCAAAAGGGCTACAAGCGCCTGTCCATCATCACGGTGTCCGACGGCTTCGGCCAGGCCGGCCGCGAGGTGCTGAAGGAACTCATCCCCGCGCAGGGCTTCACCCTGGTCTCGGACGAGGTCTACGGCCCCAAGGACACGGACATGACCGCCCAGCTCACCAAGATCAAGGCGCAAAACCCCGACGCCGTGATCTGCTGGGGCACCAACCCCGGTCCGGCGGTCATCGCCAGAAACCGCACCCAGCTCGGCCTGGACGTGCCGCTGTACATGAGCCACGGCGTGGCCTCGCGCCGCTTCATCGAGCTTGCGGGCGACGCGGCCGAGGGGCTGCACCTGCCCGCCGGACGCCTCATCGTGGCCGAACTGCTGCCCGAGGACCATCCGCAGAAAGCGCTGCTCACGACCTACGCCCGTGAGTACGAGGCGCGCTTCGCGCAGCCTGTGTCCACCTTCGGCGGTCATGCCTACGACGCCATCATGCTTCTGGCCGAGGCCATGCGCATGGGTGGCTCGGCCGATCCGGCCGCCATCCGCGACAACCTGGAGCGCATCACCGGCTTCTACGGAACCGCCGGCCGCTTCGACTTTTCTGAAACCGACCACAACGGCCTGTCCCTGGACGCCTTCGAGATGGTGATCATTCGGGACGGCGATTGGAGAATCGCCGACTAGCCTCGCTCGGGGGACGGGTGCATGCCCGTCCCCCGAAGGCGCGACGCGACATGCTATGACCGCAAGCGATTACCTGCAGTTTCTGCTCAGCGGCCTGACCATGGGCTCCACCTACGGGCTCACGGCGCTTGGCTTCACCATCATCTTCAACACCACGGGCATCGTGAACTTCGCCCAGGGCGAGTTCGTGATGCTTGGCGGCATGCTTGCGGTCTCGTTCATGGCCATGGGGCTGCCCCTGCCGCTGGCCATCCTGTTGGCCGTGGCCTGCGTCACGCTCATCGGCGCGTGCATGGAGCGCCTCACCATCCGCCCTGTGCAGGACGCGCCGGTCATCAACCTGATCATCGTGACCATCGGCGTCTCCATCTTCGTGCGCGGTCTGGTGCAGATCACCCTGGGCAAGGACACGCACAGCCTGCCCGCCTTCAGCGGCGTGGAGCCCATCGCCTTCCTGGGCGCGGCCCTGCAGCCGCAGTCGCTGTGGGTGCTGGCCATCACCTGCGGCCTTCTGCTCGTGCTCAGGCACTTCTTTTCGCACTCCATCTGGGGCAAGGCCATGCTGGCCTGCGCCTTCGACCGCAAGGCCGCCTTCCTGGCGGGCGTGCCGGTCAGACGCATGGTGCTCATGTCCTTCATGATCTCGGCCGCGGTGGGCTCCATCGGCGGCGTGATCCTCGCGCCCATGACCATGACCTCCTACGACGTGGGCATCATGCTCGGGCTGAAGGGCTTTGCCGCGGCCGTGCTCGGGGGGCTTGGCAACCCCTTCGGCGCGGCCCTGGGCGGGCTGATCCTGGGCGTGCTCGAAGCCTTCGGCGCGGGGCTCGTCTCCTCGGCCTACAAGGATGCCTTCACCTTCGTCATCCTTCTCGTCCTCCTCTTCTGCAAGCCCTCCGGCCTCTTCGGCCGCAAGGGCTTCGAAAGGGTCTAGGCCATGCGCTGTCTGGGCTTCTCGCGCGACGTCATGGCCGTGGCCGCCTTTTTGGGCATCCTTTTGCTCCTGCCGAGTCTTCTGACCAACGAATACTACGTTTCGGTGCTCATCCTCTCCTGCTTCGCGGCCATGACCGCTGTTGGCCTGAACCTGCTGATCGGCTACGCCGGCCAGATCTCGCTCGGCCACGCGGCCTTCGTGGGCATTGGAGCCTACGCCACGGCCATCCTCACGACCCAGTTCGGGGTGCCCGTGCTGCCGTCCATCGGCATCGCCGTGGCCCTGACCGCGATCTGCGCCTGGCTCATCGGCATCCCCACGCTCAAGCTCTCAGGCCACTACCTGGCCATGGCCACGCTCGGCTTCGGCATCATCGTGGGCATCGTCTTCAACGAGGCCGTGTCCTGGACCGGCGGCCCCTCGGGCTATGTGGGCATTCCGCGTCTGGAGGCCTTCGGTTTCTACGTGGACTCGGACATCGACTACTACCGGCTCATGTCCGTGTTGCTGGCCCTGCAGATGTTCATCTTCCTGAACCTGATCCGCTCACGCACGGGCCGGGCGCTGCAAGCCATCCACACCTCCGAGGCCGCGGCCCGCTGCATGGGCGTGGACGTGGCCCGCGCCAAGCTCTTCGTCTTCGTCCTCTCGGCCGGGTTCGCCGGGCTTTCCGGCGCGCTCTACGCCCACTACCTGGAATTCATCGCGCCCAGTTCCTTCGGCTTCCTGCACTCGGTGCAGTACATCGTCATGGTCGTGCTCGGCGGCATGGGCAACGCCTGGGGCGCGGTGGCCGGGGCCTTCTTCCTGACCGCCCTGCCGGAGTTCCTGCGCGCCTTCGAGGACGTGGAGATCATGCTCTACGGCGCGATCCTGATTTTGTGCATGATGTTCATGCCCAGCGGCATTTTCGGCGGCCTGGCCAAGCTCATGGCCCGCCTTTCGGCGCTCGCGCGCCAGGGGAGGAGCCGTGGCTGAGACGCTTTTGAACGCCTCGGGCGTCTCGGTGCGCTTCGGCGGCGTGGCCGCCCTGACCGAGGCCGACTTCACGGTCGCGCGCGGCGAGATCGGCAGCCTCATCGGCCCCAACGGCGCGGGCAAGACCACGCTCTTCAACGCCATCACGGGCATGGTGGGGCTTCATTCGGGCAGCGTGCTGCTCGACGGCCGCGACATTTCCGGGCTGCCGCCGCACTGGCGCGCCGGGCACGGCGTGGTGCGCACCTTCCAGAATCTGCAGCTCTTCACGACCATGAGCGTGCTCGAGAACGTGCTCACGGGCGCGCATCGCCGCCTGAAGTACACAGTGGCCGAGGCGGTGCTGAAGCTGCCCCGCTACTGGCGCGAGGAGCGCCGCGCGCGCGAGATCGCGGCCGAGTGCCTCGATTTCGTCGGGTTGTCCGACCTGGCCGAGGCGCGCGCGGGCGATCTGCCCTACGGAAAGCAGCGGCTTCTGGAGATGGCCCGCGCCCTGGCCGCCGACCCCGCGCTGCTCTTGCTCGACGAGCCAGCGGCCGGGCTCAACCCGCGCGAAACCAAGGCCCTGGGCGCGCTCATCAGGCGCATCCGCGACGAGCGCCATGTGACCGTGGCCCTGGTGGAGCACGACATGGATCTGGTCATGGGCATCTCGGACACGGTCACGGTCCTCTCCTTCGGCCGGGTCATCGCGCGTGGCGCTCCGGCCGCCGTGCAGCGCGATCCCGAGGTCATCCGCGCCTACCTGGGCGGGGGGGACGACGATGCTTAGGCTGCGCAACGTGGACGTCTATTACGGTTCGGTGCCCGCGCTCACGCGCGTCTCCCTTCACGTGCGCCAGGGCGAGATAGTGGCCCTGGTGGGCGGCAACGGCGCGGGCAAGACCACCACGCTCACAGCCGCCTCGGGCCTTCTTCGGCCCAAGAGCGGCCAGATCACCTTCCAGGATCAGGACATCACGCGCCTTGCGCCGGACCGTATCGTGGACATGGGCCTGTCCCAAGTGCCCGAGGGGCGGCTGGTCTGGAAGCCCCTGCCCGTGGAGGACAACCTTCTGCTCGGGGCCTTCACCCGGCGCGGCCAGACCCGCGAGGTGGCCGACGACCTGGACCAGATTTATTCCATGTTCCCCATCCTGGCGGAGCGCCGCCGCCTGCCCGCGGGCGCGCTCTCGGGCGGCGAGCAGCAGATGCTGGCCATCGGCCGGGCGCTCATGGCCAGGCCGCGCATGCTGCTCCTGGACGAGCCGAGCATGGGGCTGGCCCCGGCCGTGACGAAGGAAATCTTCGCGCGTATCGTGGCCCTGCGGCAGGAGCGCGGCCTGACCGTGCTTTTGGTGGAGCAAAACGCCCGCATGGCCCTGACCATCGCGGACCGCGGCTACGTGCTCGAAACCGGTCGGGTCATTCTTCAGGGGCCGGCCGGGGAACTGCTCGAAAACCGCGACGTGCAGCGCGCCTATCTCGGCCGCGACGCCGGGGGCGACGAACGCTGAGGGGCGTTGAGTAGTTCCGTTTCGCAGGCTGTTCAGGTGGCGACGAAAGCGAGGAGGCGAAGGCCATGTACTACGATCCGGAATACGAACGCATGGACCGGGACACCCTTGAGGGGGTGCAGCTCGAACGCCTGCAATCCACGCTCAACCGCGTGGCGCGCAACGTGCCGCTCTACAGAACGCGCTTCGACGAGATGGGTTTCGAGCCCGACGACGTGCGCACCCTGGACGACCTCGCCAAGCTGCCCTTCACCACCAAGGCCGATCTGCGCGAGAACTATCCCTACGGCCTCTTCGCCGTGCCCCTGCGCGAGGTTGTGCGCCTGCAAGCCTCGTCGGGCACCACGGGCAAGCCCACGGTGGTGGGCTACACCAAGAACGACATCGCCCGCTGGGCCGGGCTCGCGGCGCGGCTGCTCGTGGCCGGCGGCGTGACGCGCGACGACTTGGTGCAGGTGGCCTTCCATTACGGCCTGTTCACGGGCGGCTTTGGGTTCCACTACGGCTGCGAGGCGCTCGGGGCCTCGGTCATCCCGGCCTCGTCCGGCGGCTCCAAGCGCCAGGTCATGGTCATGCAGGACTACCGCACCACGGCGCTGGTCTGCACGCCCTCCTACGCCCTGCACCTGGCCGACGTCATGGACGAGACGGGCGTCAATCCCAACGCCTTGTCGCTTCGCTTCGGGCTTTTCGGAGCCGAGACCTGGTCCGAGGCCATGCGCCGCGAGATCGAGCAGCGCCTGAAGCTGACGGCCACGGACAACTACGGCATCTCCGAGGTCATGGGGCCGGGCGTGGCGGGCGAATGTCTGGAGCGCAGCGGCCTGCACCTGAATGAGGATCATTTCCTGGCCGAGATCGTGGACCCGGACACGGGCGCTCCCCTGCCGCCGGGCGAGAAGGGCGAGCTGGTGCTGACCACCCTGACCAAGGAAGCCTTCCCGGTCATCCGCTACCGCACCGGCGACCTGACCCGGTTCATCGACGGCCCCTGCCCCTGCGGCCGCACCCTGCGCCGCATCGACCGCATCATCGGCCGCACGGACGACATGCTCACCGTGCGCGGCATCAACGTCTTCCCGAGCCAGGTGGAGGCGATCCTGCTTGAGGTCATCCACGGCCAGGGCGGCGCGCAGCCGCACTACCAGATCGTGATCGAGCGCGACGAGTCGCACCTGGATCAGGCGCAGGTGCTGGTGGAGGCCGAGGAGGAGGCCATCGTGTCCGGCTCCATCGGCGCGCAGCAGGATCTCATCCGCAAGATCGAGCGCCGCCTGTCCTCGGACCTCGGCGTGGCGTTCAAGGTTCGGCTGGTGGAGCCCAGGAGCCTTGAACGCTCCGAGGGCAAGGCCAACCGGGTGCTGGACAAGCGCGCGAAATAACGCGCCCCGGCGGGCCGCATTTGGGGCATCCCGAAGAAGGAACCGAGAAAAAGGCGGCAAAGGACGCTGCGTAACTCAGCCCCCCAAGGGCGGCAGTGTCAGGTGAATACTATCTCTGTACACCACAGTGCGATATCATGCATTACATTGTTTGCGGCGGAAGGTTAAGAGGGCACATGATCCGTATTGCTACTTTGAATATGAACCATAGGACAAACGCTATTCCAGTTCCAGGTTCGTTCTTCGATATTGTTATGGACCTCAGTCCTGATGTTTTAATTCTGACAGAGTATGTCCATGGGCGAAACAGTCATAATTTTGCATGTAGAATGAATGCTATGGGCTTTTGCTTCCACTGCTCCAACTATGTTCCTGGGCAGAATCAAGTATTGATAGCCTCCAAAGGGGAGATGCATATTGGTGGTATGTCAGTTCAGTGTGGAGATCCTTGTGATCCTCCAAATTTCCTTCATGTAAGGACTTTGGATATGGATATTTTTGGCGTTAGGATGCCTATTCCTAAAAACGCAGCTAAAAAGAGAGAATATTGGCTGCATATCACGAACAAATTATTGAATACAAATGGTCCGGCCATCTTGATGGGTGATTTCAACATGGACTTTTGGGGGCGTCAACGAAGCGCAGGGTGCCAGCAGATTCATGCTTTGTTGGCGAATGGTTGGCAATCGAAAAATCCAAATCCATTATCTGAAGGGAGCTATATTGGAAGTAGGAAGAACGGCGCTGGTGAGAGGGTATCCAGTCGTCTAGACCATTTCGTTGCATCAAGCCATTTTCGTGTTTGCTCTGCGATGTATTTGCAAGATGTTTCAGGAAGATATATCGTTGGAGATGAGTCTGGTTCTTTTACAGATCATGCTATCTTGAGCGTGGAGTTGGATCTGAATTATTAGCTCTTGATGAGGCGGATTCTAGAATGTTAATGAAGACTGATGCTAAGAGTAAATGTGCTGATATGAACCTATGGTTTGTACAGAAGTGAATTGATGAATTTTAAAAATATTTCTTATCCCTTTTGAATGATCATGCATTGTGAGCGTCTGAAGAGGCTTTCGCTCTCTTTCCTGCAAGCATTGTCCTGACTCCGTGGACGATGAGCCCAAGCAAGACGAATATCAGAATATAATCCGGGGAACACGAGGCTCCTCTTTCTGTTGCCATTGGCTCGATGACGATGAACAGGCCGATGGACAGCCGGAGAATCAGAAATCTCGTGAGACTGAGATTGTTCTGGAATCCGTAGTAAAGGTCATCTCGCGAAGATTTTTTCGTTCGCCTGATGCACAGGGTGATGATGCTCTCGATGCAATAAAGAAAAATCGCCGAATACTTTGCAATGGCGCAATGCTCGGTGAGGGTTTCGAAATACGCGTCGATGAGTGGTTCCATGGTCATTGCCATTTATTGCTTTCTCTTGTCTGGCATGCTTCACTCTTTGTTTGCACCTCGTCTCTCATCCGCGCTCCTTTTTTGCAGCTTGGCCGATACAGGTCAAGCGCGATTCGCGTCCATCCGGGCGACGAAAAGGCCGAGGAGTGATCCCCACGCGCAGGAAAGCCACGGACTGAGGCGTGAAGCGCCCGGCTTGCGGGGAGTCTGCGGAAGGCCGCATTGTCACAGGGCCAAGAAAACGTCTTGCGTGTTTATAGACTTTTTCGAGGCCGGTTTGGCGGGGCGGGAATCGTCGAAGGGGTCAGGCCACGGCCAGCAGGCGGCCGGGCAAGCGCTCCATGGCCGCACTTTCGCTCGATCTGGCGTAGGCGGCCAGGGCGGCCGGGCGGGCCAGGGGCGAAAACGTCGTCTCGTCGCCCAGGGCCGAGGCGCTGTCCGCTGTCCGGGCCGAGGACTGCACGGCCAGGGAGCGGGTCTGGGCCACGTCCATTTCGTCGGAGAAGACGCGCGAGAGGCGCGCGGCCGTGCGCTGCTCCTCCTGCCGGACCAGGGCCTCGGCGTCGATGTGGATGTCTTCGCTGACGTAGCGCAGGCCGAACCCGCCCAGGGAAAAGCCGAAGTCGCGCGTGGTCACGCGCGCGGTGGCCTCGGGCGCGGCGCGAGCGACCATGTCCGCCGCGAAGGCGCTCTGGTGGGCGAGGTAGGGATTGTCGGACGGACCCGACGAGCCGATGCGCATGCCGTCTCCGGGGGGCCGTCTGGCGGCCCGCGCTCCGTCCTGGGAGCGTCTGGTCGGCTGTCCGTCCGTGGAAGCATGCCGCGTCGTCGCGGCACACCTCCCCTATAGGCGCGCGTCGGAAACTTGGCAAGTCCCCGGCAAAACCCCGATCATCAGCAATTCCCGTGCCGATCTTGCCCGCAGAGGTTGATCCGGCTGCCGGGAAAATCGTTCGCAGCTCCCCAAGGGCCCGCCCGGTCCTGGGTGGGAGGTGGTGAGGGCCGCCTCAGGCGACCTTGGACCGGGCGGGCAGGTTGGGACGGGCCGGAAGGATCGCGGCGATGAGCTCGGCCAGGGCCGGATGCGCACCGGGGCCGGGCTCGAAGGGCTTGGCCAGCCGGTCGGCCAGCCTGCCCTGCTCCATGACCAGAAGCTCGTCGCAGGTCCTGCGGATGACCCGGATGTCGTGCGAGATGAAGAGGCAGGCCGCGTTGGTCTCGCGCCTGATTTCGTCGAGCAGGTCGATGATCTGCGCCTGCACGGCCATGTCCAGGCTGCTCACGGCCTCGTCGAGCACGAGGCAGGCCGGGCGCGGGGCCAGGGCGCGGGCGATGCACACGCGCTGGAGCATGCCGCCGCTGAACTGGTGCGGCAGGCGGTCGGCGTCGGCCTCGCCAAGCCCCACGCGCGAAAGGAGCGAAACGGCCGCATCGCGCGCGGCCGAGCCCGTGAGCCCGTCGAAGTTCTCCAGCGGCTCGGCCACGATCTTCCAGATCGGAAGGCGCGGATTGACCGCGGCCTGCACGTTCTGAAAGACCACCTGCACGTTGCGCCGGAAATCCGTGAAGTCAGCGCCGCGAAGCCCGCGCACGTCGCGGCCGCGCCACAACACCGCGCCCTCGTCAGGGGCCTCCAGGCCCAGCGCCAGACGGCCGAGCGTGCTCTTGCCCGAGCCGCTGCGGCCGATGAGCCCCAGGCAGCAGCCCGGCGTGAGGGAGAGTGAAACTCCGCGCACGGCCATCAGGTCGCGGCCCTTGCGGAACCATCCGCCCTGGCGGTAGCGGCGGCTGACGCCGGAAAGTTCGAGAATGGCCATGGCTCAGACTCCGCACGTTTCGGCCAGGGGCGAGAGGCCGGAAAGGTCGTGGTGCGCGCGCAAAAGTTCGCGCGTCACCGGGTGCCGGGGGGCGTCGAAAATCGCCTGCACCGGGCCGCGTTCCACCACCTCGCCGTGGTGCATCACGCAGACTTCGCCCGCGAGCCGGGCCACGATGGACAGGTCGTGGGTCACGAGCAGGATGCCCAGGCCCTGTTCGCGGCGCAGGCCATCCAGAATGTCCAGGATGCGCGCCTGCGCAACCACGTCGAGGTCCGTGGTCGGCTCGTCGGCCACCAGAAGCCGCGCGCCGCAGGCCAGGGCCAGGGCGATCATCACCCGTTGCAGCATGCCGCCGCTCATCTCGAAGGGAAAGAGCGGCAGCACGGTCTCGGGCCGTTCGAAGCCGACCCTGGAAAGGGCCTTGGCGAAGCGCTCCGGCTTTGGCTTCCCTGGCTCGTGGGCCCGCACGGTCTCACGGAAGTGGCTTGCGACGGTGTGCAGCGGGTCGAAGCAGGTCATGGGGTTTTGCATGATCAGCGCGGCCTCGCGGCCGAGCATCCGCCGGTGCTCGGCTTCGCCCAAGGCGTCGAGGTCGCGGCCGTGCAACGCCACGCGGCCGGCCGTGCGCCGCACGCCGGGCGGCAAAAGCCCGAGCCCGGCCAGGCAGGAGAGCGACTTGCCCGAGCCACTGGAGCCGATCAGGGCCGTGACCGCGCCTTCCCGCACGGCAAAGGAGACGCCCTTGACAAGGGTGCGTTGGTCGCTGTTGCGGCCGGTGGCCAGCGAGACGTTCTCGACGCGCAGCAGTTCGGCGCTCATGCGTCGGCTCCCTTGTCCGCGTGGGGGTCGAGGCGGTCGCGCAGCGCGTCGCCGAGCAGGTTGAAGGCCATCACCGAGAGAAAGATCATGAGCCCGGGCAGGATGATCAGGCGCGGGTGGTCCCAGATGTACTGGCGCGCGTCGTTGATCATCACGCCCCATTCCGGGCTTGGCGGCTGTACGCCGAGCCCGAGGAACGACAGGCCCGAGACGTGCAGCATCATGTGACCGATGTCCAGGGTGGCCAGCACGACGAGCTGCGCGGCCACGGGCGGCAGGATGTGGCGTGTGAGGATGCGGCCGCGCGACGACCCGGCCACGCGCGCGGCCAGCACGTATTCGCGGTTCCTGAGCGAGAGCACCAGGCTTCGGATGATGCGCGCGTACCAGGCCCAGTGCGTCATGGCGATGGCGATGATCACGTTGACCATGCCCGTGCCCAGGATGCCGACCAGGAACATGGCCAGGATGAAGGTGGGGAAGGTCAGGAAGACGTCGCAAAGCCGCATCAGGGCCGCGTCCACCTTGCCGCCCACGTATCCGGCCAGGCAGCCGATGAGCGTGGAGATGGCCAGCAGCAGGCAGACGATGCCCGCCACCGAGCCGAGCGAGGCGCGCGCCCCCCAGATCAGGCGCGAGAACACGTCGCGGCCCAGATGGTCGGTGCCAAGCCAGTGGTCCGCGCTGGGCGGCAGGAGCTTGGCGGTCAGGTCCACGGCCACGGGATCGTGCGGCGCCACGAATGGCGCGAACGCGGCCGCGCAAAGGACCAGGGCGGCCAGGGAGGCGGCGGCCATGACCATGCGCCGCCGCCAGAACGGTGTTTCGCAGCTCACGAGCGGTCCCCTTGCAGGCGTATGCGCGGGTCGATCCAGGCGTAGAGGATGTCCACGAGCAGGTTGCAGAGCACGAAGATGGAGGTCATGACCAGCAGAAAGCACTGCAGGATCGGGAAATCGCGGTTGTAGATGGCCATGACCGCGTAGCGGCCCACGCCGGGCCAGGCGAAGACCATCTCCACGACCACTGCCCCGCCGATGAGCTCGCCCAGGTGCATGCCGATGCTCGTGACCACCGGCACCAGCGAGTTGCGAAAGACGTGCCCCCAGATCACGCGCCGTTCGGACAGGCCGCGCGCCCTGGCGTAGAGCACCGAGCGGGCGTGCATGTTTTCGAGCATGTTGGCGCGCAGGAAGCGGATGTTGATGGCCGTGGACATGAGCGCCAGGGCCATGGCGGGCATGATGATGTGCGAGACGCCGCCCATGCCCATGGGCGGCAGGAGCTTGAAGGTCACGGCGAAGACGAAGATCAGCAGATAGGCGAACCAGAAGCTGGGCATGGACACGCCCACGAAGGCGAAGGCGCGCGTCACGTGGTCGATGGGGCCGTCCTTGCGCAGGGCCGCGAGCACGCCCAGGGGGATGGACAGGGCCAGGGTCAGGAACAGGGCCGCGGCCGTGAGCTTGAGCGTGGCCGGGAGGTAGTAGAGGATCTCGCCGAGCACGGGGTTGCCCGTGACCCAGGAGACGCCGAAGTCGCCTTGCAGCGCCTTGCCGATCCAGCGCAGGTATTGTTCCCAGACCGGCAGGTCCAGGCCCAGCAGGTACCGCGCCTCTTCCAGGGCTTCGGTCGTGGGCGGGATGTTGGAGAGCCTGAGGTAGGCCATGGCCGGGTCGCCCTTGGCCAGGCGGAGCATCAGGAAGACCACCACCGAGACCAGGAAGAGGATCGGGATCAGCATCCCGATGCGGCGCAGTATGTAGCGGAACATATCCGATCCCCTTCCTGTTCGGTCGCCCTAGTGAGGCTGTTGACAAACTCTATTTCCCAGACCGTTCAAAAAGCTTCAGATGCAAGGCGCAAGGGAAGTTCAAGGGCGACGCGTATTTCGCATACGCGAGGGTTTGAACTTTTTGCAGCAACACAGCAGATGAGGCTTTTGGGGCGGTCTGCTAGTCGGCCCAGCGCATGCGCTCAAAGGGAATGATCTGGCGCATGGGCGTGAATTCGACGCCCTGAAGCTTCGGATTGTGGGCGCGCACCGAGGTCATGTAGGTCAGGGGCAGATACACGGCCTGCTCGTGCAGCGTGGTCAGGATGTCGCGGTACATCGCCTGGCGCGTCGTCTCATCGGTGGTCAGGAGCACCTGGGTGATCTTTTGGTCCAACTCGGACTTCATGGGCAGCCCCACCTGGGCCTGGTAGTCGGCGTGCGACGGCGCGCGCATGGAGCCTACCATGGCGTGCGGCTCGTAGGGCGCGCCCCAGGTGTCGTTGAAGATCATGCCGAACTCGCCGTCCTTTTGGCGCTTGAGGAAGGAGTCGCTCTCCTCGCCGATGAGGTTCAGGTGCATGCCGATCTTGGCCAGCTCGCCCTGCAAGGCTTCGGCGATGGCCTTATGCAGCGCGTCGTTGCCAGTGAAGCAGAAGTCCACGACCAAGTCGCGGCCGTCCTTTGCACGTACGCGTGCGCCCGGCGCGAGCGTCCAGCCCGCCTCGTCCAGGATCTGCTCTGCCTTGGCCCGGTCATAGGCGAAAGGCTTAAGTCCCAGGTCGCAGTAAGGCATGATCGGCGTAAAGAGGAAGTCGGCCTGCTTCTCGACGCCCAGGAAGATGGCTTGGTTCAGAAGGTCTTTGTCCACGGCGTGCTGAATGGCCAAACGCACGGGCAACTCGCTCGTGGGCCCACGCGCCGAGTTCACGGCCAGCAACCGCGAGGAGAGCGGACCGGAGACGCCCGTGGAGAAGCGCCCCTCGCGTTCGAGACGGACGAAGGCTTCAAGCCCGATCTGGGCTGCGCTGTGGCCGCCCGCGCCGTAGATCAGGTCGATCTGGCCGGTTTGCAGCGCGATGACCCGCGACTCGGGATCGGGCAGCACCTTGACCGTGATTTTCTCCAGGGCGGGCTTTTGGCCCCAGTAGCGCTCGTTGCGCACGAAGACGTCGTATTCGCCTTTTTTGCTCTCGGCCAGAATCCACGGGCCGGTGCCGACAGGCGCGGCGATGCCCATGGAGGTGTTGCCGTCCGGGGGGATGGCCGCGGGCGAGAGGAAACGCAGCGGCCGGATCAGCGCCAGCTCCTGCAGGATGGGATAATAGGGGTTCTTGAGCTTCAGGCGCACGGTCATGTCGTCCACGATCTCGCAGCCCTCGATCTGGTTGATCAGTTCGAGCCACGAGTGGCGCTTCGCGTTCAAGAGCACCGCGTCCACGTTCATCTTCACGGCCTTGGCGTCGAAGGGCTCGCCGTCGGAAAAGACCACGCCGGGCCGCAGGCGGAAGGTGTAAAGCGTGCCGTCGGGGCTGATCTCGAAGCTCTCGGCCAGCCAGGGCACGACCGAACCGTCGTCGCCGTAATGGACCAGCGGCTCGTAGACCATGGCCTGGGCGTACATCTGGTTGGGCGAGTAGAGGTGCGGATTGAGCGGCCCGCAATTGGAAGGCCAGGAGAAGGTCAATTCGGTTTTGGCGGCCAGGGCCGGAGCCGCGCAGAAGGCGGCAAGGGACAGGCCGAGGAGCAGGGCTGCGAAAATGCGCATGGCGAAACTCCCTGGCGCGGCATGGCCGCGCACGTGTTGATGGAAAAAGACCTCTTTGTAATATTTATTACTAATTTCGTGGCACGGCTTGTTACAATTCTATCTTGCGTATGTCAACCGGGGATCTTCATAAAACCAAGCAAGGGAATGAAAAGACGCAGTGGCGCGGTCGGAAATGCTGCACTGCTCAGGCTGCCCGTGCCCTGACCCGTTGGTCTAGTGTGACGTCCGCAAAATACGCAAAACCGTATTTTGCGGAGGACCGCTACGCCGAAAACGTGGTTTTCGGCTTGTTCACGCCGCCGTTGGTGGCGGAGTCGGGCAGATGTCCGGCTCACGTGTCGAGTATGATAGTTGGGAAATGTACCAATCTTCTTCGTGGACGCGATACTAGGCCGTCCGCCCGGCGTCGGAAGGCGGCGTCAAGGCGGCGTGAACAGGCTCGTCGGAAGGATTGCGGTCGCTTGCGGAAGGTTGGGGATGGCTGCTGGAAGGGACGTTTATTCCCTGACGCCGGCCATGAGCAGCCCGATGGAGGCCAGGCGCTTCTCGTCGTCCGTGGGGATGGTGTCCATGATCCGGCCCCGGTACATGACCGCCACGCGGTCGGCGAGTTGCAGGGCCTCGGAGAGGTCGCCCGTGACCAGCAGCACGCCCGCGTTTTCTCGCGCGCACAAGAGGTTGCGCCAGACCTCCTCGGTGGCCGAGATGTCCAGGCCCTGGGTGGGCTGTTCGGCCACGATGAGCTTGGGCGTGCGGTAGAATTCGCGCGCGATGACCAGCTTTTGCAGGTTGCCGCCGGAGAGCTTTTTGGCCTGGGTGGCGGGCCTGGGCGGCTGCACGTTATGGCGCTCCACCAATTCGGCCGTGGTGGCGCGGGCGCGCTTGCGTTGCAGGAACGGGCCTTTGGAGAAGCCCTTGCGTGTGGTCAGGAGCAGGTTTTCGACCATGTCCAGGTCGGGGCAGGTGGCCAGGCCCAGGCGGTCCTCGGGGATGTAGGCCAGGGCGTCCTTCCAGGCCGGGCGGGCGAAGAACTCGCGCCAAGGGCGGCCGAGCAGCCGCACCTCGCCGTTCTCGGGCTCGCGCATGCCGGTCACGGTCTCCACCAGTTCCTTTTGGCCGTTGCCCGCCACGCCCACCACGGCCACGATCTCGCCCCGCCGCACGTGCAGGTTCACGTCGTGCAGGCCGCGCCCGGCGAGCCCCTCGATCGTGAGCACCACGTCGCCCGCGTCCAGGGCCTCGCGCTCCATGGAGAGCAGCACCTCGCGGCCGACCATGCGCTCGGCCAGCTCGGCCTTGGAGGCCACGTCCGAGCGCGGCATGCGGTCCACGACCCGACCCCTGCGCAGCACCGCGATTTCGTCCGCGATGGACATGACCTCGTCAAGCTTGTGGGAGATGAAGACGATACCCTTCTCCTGGGCGGCCATGCGGCGCAGGGCGTCGAAGAGCGCCTCGGCCTCGGGCTCGGTGAGCACGGCCGTGGGCTCGTCGAAGATCAGCACCCGCGAGTTGCGGGCCAAAAGCTTGAGGATTTCCACCCGTTGACGTTCGCCCATGGAGAGGTCGCGCACCCGCGCGCGCGGGTCCACGAAGAGGCCGTATCGGGCCGAGAGCGCGGCCACGCGCTCCTCCTGGGCCTTGGGCGAGACAAGAAAGGAGTCCTCCTGGCCGAGCAGGACGTTTTGGGCCGCGGTCATGGTCGGCACGAGCATGAAGTGCTGGTAGACCATGCCGATTCCGGCGTCGATGGCCTCGCGGCTGGAGTCGAAACGGGTCGGTTTCCCGTCCACCAGGATGCGGCCCTCGTCGGGGTGGTAGCGGCCCGAGAGGATGCTCATGAGCGTGGACTTGCCCGCGCCGTTTTCGCCGAGCAGCGCCAGGATACGGCCCGCGTGGATGTCCAGGGTGATGTCCTGGTTGGCCGTGACCGCGCCAAAGCGCTTGGTGATGTGTTCGAGCCGCACCACAGGGGGCCGCGAGGCGTCGAAGATGGCCGTGGGCTCGGCGCGTTCGACCGGGGCTTTGGGCGTGCGGCGCAAGAAATCGAGCAGGCCCACGGCTATTCCTCCGGCTCCACGTTGACGCCGAGCGCGCCCGGCGCGCCCGAGCGCGCGCCGCGCAGGTTGGCGACGACCAGGGCGAGGATGGTCAGGCCGTACGGCAACATGAGCAAGAGCGAGGACGGCAGGTTCGTGCCCAGGGCCTGGACCCTGAGTTGGAAGGCCATGACCCCGCCGAAGAGATAGGCCCCGAGCACCGCGCCGCGCGGCCGCCAGAAGGCGAAGATGACCAGGGCCACGGCGATCCAGCCGCGCCCGGCGGTCAGGTTGGTGGTCCACAGGTGCGTGTAGGCCAGGGAGAGATAGGCTCCGCCAAGCCCCACCAGGAACGCGCCCATGACCAGCCCCACCCAGCGC
This sequence comes from Alkalidesulfovibrio alkalitolerans DSM 16529, assembly GCF_000422245.1. NCBI lineage: Bacteria > Pseudomonadati > Thermodesulfobacteriota > Desulfovibrionia > Desulfovibrionales > Desulfovibrionaceae > Alkalidesulfovibrio > Alkalidesulfovibrio alkalitolerans. The sequence continues at coordinate 25,721 of NZ_ATHI01000011.1, read as the reverse complement.
AGCTTGGCCACGGAAAGCCCGGCCGCCTTGGCAGCCGGGGGATACTCGCCAGCCGCGTCCAGGGCCGTGCCGAGCCTGGTGCGGGCGAAAAGGAACCAGACCAGCGGCACGAGCAGGTAGGAGCAATAGACCAGGGCGTCCTGCGAGAAGAGGATGGGGCCCAGAACCGGGATTTCGGACAGACCGGGCAGGGGGTACTTGAGGAAGCCCTCGACCTTCTTGCCGATGTAGGGCGTGCCCAGGGTGTCGGCCAGGCCAACGCCCAGGATCGTCAGGGCCAGCCCCGAGACCACCTGGTTGCCGAGGAAAACGATGGTCACGAGACCGTGCAGGCACGAGAACAGGGCCGCGGCCAAACCCCCGGCGAGAAAGCCGAGCCAGGCCGAACCCGTGAGCAGGCAGGTCAGGAAGGCCGCGAACGCGCCTACGAGCATCATGCCTTCCACGCCCAGGTTCAGCGTGCCGCTGCGCTCGGTGATCATCTCGCCCAGGGTGGCGAAGAGCACGGGCGTGCCGGACTGCACCGCGGCCGCGAGCAGCGGCACGATCAGGGCGAAAATTTCGGGGTTCACTTGGGCCCCCGGTCGATGCGGAAGCGGAAGTTGGTCACGAACTGCCCGGCCAGCACGGTGAGCAGGATGAGTCCTTCCATGATGCCGCCGAAGGCGGCCGGGACCTGCAAGGAGAGCTGCAGGGCCTCCACGCCCACGCGAAGCCCGGCCAGGAGCAGCGCCGCCAAGCCGATGGCCAGGGGGTTGAGGCGCGCCAGCCAGGCCACCACGATGGCCGTGTAGCCGTATCCGGCCATGACCGAGGGTTGCAGTCGGCCGGCCGAGACGGCCGTCTCGTTCAGCCCGGCCAGCCCGGCCAGGGCGCCGCATACGACCATCACCAGGCAGACCAGGAAACCGTAGGGCATGCGAGCGTAGCGCGAGGCCGCCGGGCCAAGGCCCGATGCCTTGATTTCATAGCCCAGGCGGGTCTTGGAGAGCCACAGCCACACGGCCAGTCCGGCCAGCACGCAGACCACGACGCCCAGGTGCAGCCGCGTTCCAGGCAGGCGCGGGAAGAACGCGGCGGCCGGGAACTGGGGGGTCATGGGAAAGCCGAAGGAAGTCGGGTCCTTCCAGGGGCCGTAGACCAGCCAGTGGAGAAAATTGATGCCGATGTAGTTGAGCATCAGGGTGGTGATGATCTCGTTGACCCGAAGCCGGGTCTTGAGCAGTGCCGGAATCAGGGCGTAGAGGCCTCCGGCCGCTCCGGCGCAAAGAAACATCATCGGCAGGAGCACCCAGGAGGGCGACTGGGAGAAATGCATGACCGCGAAGGTCGCGCCCACGGCCCCGAGCGCGAACTGGCCCTCGGCGCCGATGTTCCAGACCTGCATGCGGAAGGCCACGGCCACGCCCAGGGCGCACAGGTAGATGGGCACGGCCTTGAGCACCGTGTCCTGCAGGGCGTGGGTCGAGCCGAAGGCGCCCTCGGCCAGATAGGCCAAGCCGAGCAGCGCGGGCTTGCCCTGTACGGCCAGCAGCAGGCCGCACAGGGCGAGCGAAAGCGCGAGGGCTATCGGAACGACAAGGCAGGAGCCCCAGAACCAGGGCTCCTGCCTCCGTGTCGCGTACAGACGCATGATCCCCTTACTCGGTGGAGCCGATCACGCCCTTGACGAACCACATCATGCCGAGCAGGTCGCCGTCGGAGAGGCGCTCGCCCTCGGCGACCTTCTGCTCGCCCTTCTGGTCGAACAGGGGGCCAGCGAAGACGTTGTCCGTACCCGCCACAAGCTCCGCCTTGGCGGCGTCCACTTTGGCGCGCACGTCCTGGGGAACCATGTCGCCGTAGGGAGCGAGATCGACCACGCCCTTGTCCATGCCCCACCACAGATCCTCGCTCTTCCAGGTTCCGGCGCGGACCTGGTCGAGGACGTACTCGTAGATCACGCTCCAGTTCCAGGTGGGAGCGGTCAGGTGGGCCTTGGGAGCGAAGGCGGACATGTCGGTGTTGTAGCCCACGGAGTACACGCCGCGCTCCTGGGCGGCCTCCTGGGGTCCGGGGGAGTCCTGATGCTGGGCGATGACGTCGCAGCCCGCGTCGAGCAGGGCCTTGGCGGCTTCCTTCTCGGTGGCCGGATCATACCAGGTCTTGGTCCAGACAACGCGGACTTCGACCTCGGGGTTCATCTTCTGCGCGCCCAGGGTGAAGGCGTTGATGCCACGGATGACCTCGGGAATGGGGAAGGCGGCCACGTAGCCGAGCTTGCCCGAGGCGGACATGGCGCCGGCGACCATGCCGGAGAGATAGCGGGCCTGGTAGATGCGGCCGAAGTAGGTGCCCACGTTGTCGGCGCGCTTGAAGCCGGAGCAGTGCATGAACACGGTGTTGGGGAAGTCCTTGGCCACGTTCTGCATGGGGTCCATGTAGCCGAAGGAGGTGGCGAAGATCACGTCCATGCCTTCGCGCGCCATACGGTTCAGCACGCGCTCGGAGTCGGGGCCCTCGGGCACGGACTCCACGAAGGCGGTGGTCACGTCAGGCATGGCTTCGAGCGCCTGACGGCCCATGTCGTGGGCGTAGGACCAGCCAGCGTCGCCCACGGGCGAGACGTAGATGAAGCCGACCTTGTAGTCCTTCTTCTCGGGCGCGGCCGGAGTGGCCTCGGCCGCCGGAGCCGGGGCGGCGGCCTCGGTCTTGGGGGCTTCCTTCTTTTCCTCGGCGCAGGCCGCGAGGGCCAGGGCGAGCATGGCCATGAGCAGCACTTTCATCAGGGTTCGCATGACGACAGACTCCTTTGAAGACGGTTGAGTGAGCAGGGGGATCATTCCCCTTCGCCATTGCGCAGCTTGGCGATGGGCTGCACGAACTGATGCTCCGAGTCCCAGGGCTGGAGAATCCAGGTGTCCTGGCTGACCTCGGTGATGAACACGTCCACGGCCGGGCGTCCGGCCGGCTTGGCGTAGACCGTGGCGAAACGGGCCTTGGGCAGGAGCTTGCGCACGTGGCGCAAAGTCTGGCCCGAGTCCACGAGATCGTCCACCACGATCAGGCCCTCGCCGTCGCTCTCGATGGCCAGCGGCTTGACCACGCGGGGTTCGGCCGACTGGTCCTGCCAGTCATAACTGACCACGGAGATGGTGTCGATGACGCGGATGTCCAGTTCACGCGCGATGACCGCGGCCGGGAACATGCCGCCCCTGGTTACGGCCACCACGCCCCGGATGTCGGGCATTTCGGAGAGCCTCCAGGCCAGGGCCTTGGAGTCGCGGTGCAACTGCTCCCAGGAGACGGGGAACATGCGGGTGTAGCGTTCGCGGGACGACAAAGGGCTTCCTCCGGGACGGATTCGCGAATCAGATGCGCGGCGTCGGAAAAAAAGCCAAATTCCATGCCCCAAGCTTCATGTCAAGACGCCGCGTGTTCGTCGTCCTCGGTGTCAAGCGCCTGGAATCCCGGCTCGAAGCACTTGAGCAGCACCCAGCCGCCCTGCACGTGCGGCAGGTCGATGCCTCTGCTTCGCAGAAAGCACTGCGAATCATAGGAGCGCACGCCGGAGTTGCAAAAGAGCACCACGTCCTCACCCATGGGCAGTTCGTCGAGCCGATCCGGGATGCACTCCTGAGGGAAGGACTGCCAGGCGTCGGGATATTTCTCGGTGCAGGCCTTGGCCCCGCGCGCCACGCGGGTGTCCACCACGCGAAGCTCGCCCTTGTGGAAGCGTTCCAGGAATTCCTCCACGCCCATGGCGTTCAGGCGGCCGTCCAGGATGTTTTGCAGGGTGTTGGCCGTGGCGTTGAGCACGTCCATGGCCTGGGCGAAGGGCGGCGCGTAGGCGACTTCGAGGTTCGAGACGTCCTCCACGCTTGGCGCGTGAGGCAAGAGCGCGGCCACGGCGTCCACCCGGGCCTTGACCGCGTCGCCGTTGGCGCACACGGCCTCGATGCCCAGCACGCGGCGGGTTTTCTTGTCCGCGATGAGCTTGAGGTAGAACATGGACGCGCCGGGATAGAAGTGGGCCCGTTCCGTGGTGGGAAGGATGGCGTAGACCGGGTCGAACCCGGCCGCGCGCGCCTGGATTTCGGTCAGCCCGGCGCGGCCCGCGGCCAGCTCGAAGGCCTTGATGATGAACGTGCCGACCACGCCCTCGAAGCGGGCGTTGCCGCCCGTGACGTTGTCGCCGATGACCCGGCCCTGGCGGTTGGCCAGGGAGCCCAGCGGCAGGTGCGCGGTGTGGCCGCTCACCAGGTGGCGCACCTCCACGCAGTCGCCGCCCGCGTAAATCTTGGGGTCCGAGGTGCGCATGCGCGCGTCCACAAGGATGCCGCCCGACGCGCCAAGCGCCAGTCCGGCCTCGCGCGCGAGCGAGGTGTTGGGCCGCGATCCGGCCGCGAAGATGACCAGATCGCACTCGATCTCGCCCGCATTCTTGGTGCGCACGCCGCGCACCTTGCCGTCGGCGTCGCCGAGCACCTCGGTCACGGTCTCGGAGAGCAGCACGCGCACGCCGCCCTTTTCAAGCTCGTGCTGCACGATGCGCGCAAAATCCGAGCCGAGCGCCTGGGGCAGCACCTGGGGGGCCATCTCCACAAGCGTGGTTTCGATGCCCCACAGGTCGGCCAGGGCCTCGCACATTTCTATGCCGATGGCCCCCGCGCCCACGACCACGGCCTTGCCCGCGCCTTCGTTCTGCACGGCGTTCTTGACCGCGTCGGCGTGGTGCATGGTGGCGATGGCGTGGCAGCCCGAAAGGTCCGTGCCCGGCACGGGCGGCATAAAGGGCGTGGAGCCCGTGGCCAGGACCAGCACGTCGTAGGGGATGTCCTCCTCTGCGCCCGTGTTCAGGTCGCGCACGCGCACGACGCGGGCCTTCCGGTCGATGGCCAGGGCCTCGACGCGGGTGCGAACGGTGAGCCGCTTGTAGGCCTTGAAGAACTCGACGTCGCGCACCACGTGGTAGGTGGTGGTCAACAGGGCCTTTCGGTCCGGCACGTCGCCGCTGATGTAGTAGGGGATGCCGCAGCCGCCGTACGAGATGACGTCGTCGCGGTCGAGAAGCAGAATGTCGGCCTCGGGGTCGAGGCGGCGAGCGCGGCAGGCGGCCTTGGGGCCCAGGGCCACCGCGCCGATGATGACGATTTTCTTGCCCACGGCAGGTTCTCCTTCGTTTGAGAAACGCCGGGGCGTTGTACCCCCTGTGGGGCGCGGGCGCAACACCCGCGCGAGTCCTCCCGGACGGGGCGTTTCAGGGGAGAGCCCCGGCGCGCGAGCCCCACCGGGCCATACCCTACCCCGTCAGGGGTGTTCCACCTGGGCGGCCTTGTCGAGCGCTTCCGCGACAAAGCTGTTCAGACTTTTACCTTGGGCGGCGGCGCGCAGGGAGAGGCGCTGGTGCAGTTCGGGCCTGATGCGGACGTTGAAGCGGCCGGAAAACGGCTTCTCCGGTCTTCTGCCCAGGCGCGCGCAGAAATCGAGGTAGTCGTCCACCGAGTCGGCCAGGGCCTGCTTGAGTTCGTCGATGGAGCGGCCCTGGAAGGTGATCGTGTCGGCGAGGTCGATGACTTCGCCATGAAAGATGTCCGCCTCGGGATCGTATTCGAAACGGCCCTGGTATCCTTTGTAGTTCATGGTGTTCATGGTCTGACTCCAGCGCTTTCAAGGAAGCGTCTGACGGATTTCAAGGCACCCTTGTCGGTTGTTGGCGCTGGATGCGGCCGGTGAAATACGGCCAATCTGCCGTTCAACTCGATGCGCACGCGTGACCCCCGGCCCTCGTTGATTTGAGCACCCAAGGCCCGAAGCAGCGATTCAACATCCGCCCATGGCACGTCAGGGCTGACGGGATTTGCGAATATCGCCGCCAAGGTTTTGCGATTCTTAGTATTCATCGAATGGTACTAATTTTTAGTGACAAGTCAAGGCGTGGAACCTCGTTCCTTGACGAGCGGTCATCAAGATCATGTCCCCATGCGGGCGCGGCACTGCTCCACGAAGGTCTCCAGGGCCAGGGCCGAGGCGGGCTGGGCCGTGCCGTCGAAGGGCAGGGTGATGGCCGGGGCGCCGTGTGCCTCGGAGACCCGGCGCAGCAGCGCTTGGCCGATGGTGCCCGGCATGCAGCCGAAGGGAATGGCGTTGACGATGCCAAGGGCCCCGCGTTCGAGCATGTCGATGGCCTTGCCCACGGTGAGCACGGCCTCGCCCTCGAAGGTGTCGCGCACGTAGGGCGCGGCCCGGCGCAGTATCTCGGCCGTGCCGGGCTCGGGCACGGTGCGCAGGAACCCTTCGGCCGCGTGCTCCATGGCGTGGGCCGAGCTTTTTTGCGTGCGGTGTTCCAGCCACAGCCTGAGCATGGCCGAGAGATCGCGCTCCTGCCTGGCCCGGCGGCGTGAGATGTGGCCGATGTACAGAATCCACTCGTCCATGGGCGAGAGCCAAGCCATGCCGCCCAAGGCCTCGATGCGCCGGATCAGGTTCTCGTTGGAGAAGCGCGAGGAGCGCACGAAGATTTCGCCTACCACGCCGATCAGGGGGCGCGGCCGCCCGTCCTTGGGGATGGCCGCAAACTCGGCGGCCATTTCGCCCGTCACCTCGGCCAGATTCGGGGCCTGGCCGTTCTCCAGAATCCTTTCCAGCCGCGCGGCCCAGGTCTCGAAGAGGGCGTCGGCCGTGCCGGGCACGAGCTCGCCCGGCCGGTTCTCGTGCACGCACTTGGCCAGAAGGTCGAACGCCACTACGCCCTCCCAGGCGCGGCGGGCGAAGCGGCGGCCCACGATGCCGAGCTCGTGGTACAGGCGCTTGCCCTGCACGGGCGAGAAGAGCGCCGCGTCAAAGAGTCCGGCCTCGTCCAGCACCAGCCGGTGCAAGGTGCTGTAGAGGCCGAAACGGCAGGGGCCGGTGCCGCCGGGCATGAAGAAGACAGTGCGGCCGGGATCGAAGTCCTTGGCCTTGGCCGCGCGGAGCATCTGGGCCGTGGTCACGGCGCAGGGGTAGCACTCCTTGCCCGAGAGGTGGCGGCGGGCCATGCGCAGCGAGTCGGCGTCCGCGTCCTCCATGACCCGGGCGTCGACCCCGGCGTGGCGGAAGGCCGCAGCCAGGCCGCGCGAATGGTCGCACATGGGCGGCACGAGCACGGTGCGTCTGGCGGCCTCGCCGCGCGCCGAGAGAAACGCTCCGCGCCTGCGTGAAGCGCGCTTCTCGTCGTCGCGCCTGGGGCCCAGGCTGTCCAGGAAGGCTTCGAGCCGCGTCACCGCGCCCGCGTCCGCGCTGTGCTCGTCGATCTCCACGTGCAGCCAGGGGCGGGTGCCCATCTCGCGGCGGAAGAAATGGAGGATGAAGGAGTCCGGGCCGCAGGAGAAGTTGCCCACGAAGACCGGGTGCAGGTCGGGCCGGTCCTGCAAATAGCGGGCGGCGGCCAGGATGCGGCGGCCCGAGCGCCAGTACATGCCGGGCATCTCACGCGCGGCCCCGTTCACGTCCAGGGGCAGGAAATCCATGGGGATGGCGGTCTCGCCCAGGCTGGCCAGCTTGGCCGGGATGCCCAGGTTCATGCCGGGGTCGAAGGCGTTGTAGGCCCGGCCAATGATCACCAGGGCCCTGCCCTTGAGATTTTCGAGCACCTCTCGGCCCTTGGCGGCCAGGGTCCGGGCGAAGTCGTCCTGGGCCGCGCGGGCCACGGGCAGGGCGCGCAGCACCTCGCGCGCGGGCACACCCAGGGACTCCCCGATCTCCTCGGCCAGGGCCTTTTCGCCCAGACGCTGGATGATGGCCGGGGCGACGATCCCGATGTCCGGGAAGGCGGCCCTGGCCTGGTAGGGGAAACTCTGCGTCAGGGGACAGGACAGGGACGAGCCGCCTGCGTCGCCCGGCGTCGAGAGGTCCACGACGCTTGGCGCGAAAAGCCTGTCCAGGCCGCTTTCGGCCATGGCGCGCATGTGGCCGAGCGCGGCCTTGACCGGGAAACAGGTGTCGGCCAACGCGCCCTCGATGCCCTGCGCCACCACGCGGCGCGAGGTGGGGCCCGAAAGCACGGGCTCAAATCCCAGTTCCCAGAGCAGGGTGCTGTAAAACGGCAATTGATCGTGCAGGGAGAAGAGCCTGGGCAGGCCGATCTTGCCGCGCGGCGCGAGCCTTCCCGAGGCCGCGTGGGCCTTTTTGCGTTCCTCGTGCGCGGCGCACAGCGCCTTCTCGCGAAAGCGGAAGAGATCCTCCCCGCCGCCCTTGACGCGCCGGATGTCGTATTTTTCGCAGCGGCCGCCGTAGAAGAGCTTCTGGTCCGAGCCCTCGATGGTCACGCGGTTGATCTCGCAGCGGTTGTCGCATTCGGCGCACTGAAAGGAACTCACGGCATAGGGCACGCGGGCCAGATCGAAACCCCGGAAGGTGGTTGCCCGGCCCGTCTGGCGCATGTGGTCGCGGGCGATGAGGGCCATGCCGATGGCCCCGGTGACGTCGTGATGCGGCGGCACCACCACCGTGCGGCCCAGGCGTTTCTCGAAGGCCGCCACCACCGAGGCGTTGAAGGCCGTGCCGCCCTGGAAGAGCACCTTCTCGCCGATGGGCCTGCCCAGGACCACGCGGCCCAGGTAGTTCTCCACGATGGAGTAGGCCAGACCGCCGAGCAGGTCGCCCGTGCCCGCACCGCGCGCCAGGGATTCCTGCAGCGAATTCTCCATGAACACGGTGCAGCGCTCGCCCAGGCTGCACGGCGTTTTCGAGCCCAGGGCCAGACAGGCGAACTCCTCCTTGATGGCCACGCCGAGCTTTTCGGCCTGCTCCTCCAGGAAGGAACCCGTGCCCGCGGCGCAGGCCTTGTTCATCTCGAAGTCCACGATCACGCCGTTTTCAAGCGAGATGAACTTGGAGTCCTGGCCGCCGATCTCGAAGATGGTCTGCACGTCCGGCACGAAGGCCGCCGCGCCGCGCGCCTGGGCCGTGATTTCGTTCTTGACGATGTCCGCGCCGGTGAAGTCCGCGATCATATAGCGGCCCGAGCCCGTGGTGCCCACGCCCGACATCTCGGTGGACAGGCCGCGCGCGGCGAATTCCTCGGCGATCTCGGAAAGTCCCTGACGCACGGCCTCAATGGGCTTGGAGGCCGTGCGCAAGTAGCGCTTGGCCACCACGCCGCCGGACTCGCCGACCACGGCCAGGTTGGTGGAGATGGAGCCGATGTCGATGCCCAGGAAGAGTCGTTCTCCCGGCAGGGGGTCCTCGATCTGTGTTTCGGGCTTGCCATGGCGCTCGTCGAATCCGTCGTTTTCCGCGCGCAGGGGAGGCAGGCCGTCCATGGGCTTTCCCGACGCCCGGGCAAAGGCCCCGGCCGCGCGGGGCAGCGGCTCGCCCGCCTCGCGCGCGCGAAGCGCCGCGCCCACGGCCGGAAAGAGCACGCCGTGTCCGGGCACGAGCATGCCCGGCAGGCCGAAGACCTCGCGCATGGCCCGCACCACGCCCGTGTTCAGGGCCACGCCGCCCAGGAACAGGCACGGCTCGGGCACGGCTCGGCCGCGTACCACCGAGCCCTTGACGTTCCTGGCCACGGCGAAGCACAGCCCGGCCGCGATGTCGGCCAAAGGCGTGGCGATCTGCTGCAGGTGGATCATGTCCGACTTGGCGAAAACCGAACAGCGGCTGGCGATGTGCGGCGGATGGCTGCTTTGCGTGGCCAGATCGGCGAACTGTTCGATGGACAGGCCCATGCGCTCGGCCTGCTGGTCAAGGAACGAGCCGGTTCCGGCCGCGCACACGGAATTGAGCGCGAAGTCGGCCACGCGGCCCTGGTCGAGGAGCACGAACTTGGCGTCCTCGCCGCCCATCTCGATGGCGCAGGCGGCCGATGGCGCGAGCAGCCCGCAAGCCAAGCCCAGGGCGGCCAACTCGTTCAGGTGGGGAAGTCCGAGCAGGCGGGCCAGGTTTTTTCCGGCCGAGCCGACGCACACGGCGCGCAGGTCGGGGAAGTCCGCGCGCAGCGCGTCGAGAAGTTCGAGGGCGGTCTCCACGGCCTTGCCGCCGTGGCGGCGGTAGGCCTGGGCCACGACGCGCCCCTGCGCGTCCAGGACCGCATATTTGACACTTACAGAGCCGACGTCGATGCCACACGTGTAGGTCGTCATGGTATTTCGGCAAAGGCGTCGCCGCGAGCCGAAAGCGCCCGCGCCGCCCGGTTTTCAGTCCTCGAACGGCTTTCGGAAGACCCGGACCTTGGCCGTGGAGGGCCCAAGGTAGCGGTTCTTCAGGAAGCGCACGAACCGCTTGGATTCGTGCTGGGACGGGTTGATCTCCAGGGATTTCATCAGCCGGTCCATGGCCATCTTGATCTCGCCCTTCTCGAACAGGGCGCGAGCCATGTTGTGGTGGATGTTCTCGTCGTCCGGGGCCAGGTTCGCTGCCCGATCGTAGTATCTGAGCGCCAGATCGAAGAGGTTGCGCTTGCGCAGGCGGATGCCCAGGGAGTTGAAGAGGTGCTTGTGCTGCGCCTCGAAAGGCGCGGTCAGGTCCAGGATGCGTTGGAACACGTCCTGCGCCTTGCCCGCGTTACCCGCGTCGAGAAAGAGCATCCCCTGGTTGAAGTTGGCCGTGATGTTTTCCTCGTTGATCCGCTGGGCCTGTCCGAAGTCCATGCCCGCCAGGGGCAGGTTCTGCTCGCCGCCCACGCCAAGGCCCAGGATGTCGTCGAGTTCGAGTTTCTTCTGGGCCACGCTCTTGACGTAAAACTCAGGCTCCGGCTCGAAGCGGGCCAGGAACTCCTCGCGCGCCACGGTCCTGTTCTCGCCCATGGGCACGAAGTTCCTATTCATGGCCTGGGCCGCGAAGGTGCCATCTGGCTGCTCGCGCACGAGCCAGTAGGTCTTTTTGCCCGGCTTCTTGCCCGAGCCGTTGTCGGCCGTGGTGGAGAAGACTCCCCGGATGACGTCCATGGCTGTCCTTTGCTGCGCGGGCCGCAAAAGACCGCCCGCTCATCATGAACCTATAGCTCCATCGCGAAGCGGATGGCAACCGTGCCCGGCGGATTCATCCGTTTCAGGCGGCCATGCCTTGAATTCGCGGGCGGGTCGCGCTACACGTTCACATTCCGGCCCCTTGTTCGACGACCGACAACCCGGCGAGGACTGCATGCCCAAGGTCACGACGCTCGGCAACGATCCCTTGTGGTACAAGGACGCCATCATCTACGAGGTGCACGTCAAGTGCTTCGCCGACTCCGACGGAGACGGCATCGGCGACTTCCGGGGGCTGACCTCGCGCCTGGACTATCTGGCCGACCTCGGCGTCACGGCCGTGTGGCTTCTGCCCTTTTATCCCTCGCCTCTGAAGGACGACGGCTACGACATCGCCGACTTCATGCGTGTGAACCCGGACTACGGCACCCTGGGCGACTTCAAGGCTTTCTTGCGCGCCGCCCACGCGCGCGGCATCCGGGTCATCACCGAACTGGTCATCAACCACACCTCGGACCAGCACGCCTGGTTCCAGCGCGCCCGGCGCGCCAAGCCCGGCTCGGTGCACCGCGACTTCTACGTCTGGAGCGACACGCCCGAGCGCTACCAGGACGCGCGCATCATCTTCAAGGATTTCGAGACCTCCAACTGGTCCTGGGACCCCGTGGCCAAGGCCTATTTCTGGCACCGCTTCTACTCGCACCAGCCCGACCTGAATTACGACTCACCCCACGTCAGGCGCGAGGTCATGCGGGTCATGGATTTCTGGTTCGACATGGGCGTGGACGGCATGCGTCTGGACGCCATTCCCTACCTCTTCGAGCGCGAGGGCACCAACTGCGAGAACCTGCCCGAGACCTACGAGTACCTGAAGGAGCTTCGGGCGCACGTGGACAGGCGACACAAGAACAAGATGCTCCTGGCCGAGGCCAATCAGTGGCCAGAGGACGCGGTCGCCTATTTCGGCGAGGGCAAGGCCTGTCACATGGCCTTCCACTTCCCGCTCATGCCGCGCATGTTCATGGCCGTGCAGATGGAGGACCGCTTTCCCGTCGTGGACATCCTGGACCAGACCCCGGCCATTCCCGAGACCGCGCAGTGGGCGCTCTTTTTGCGCAATCACGACGAATTGACCCTGGAGATGGTCACGGACGAGGAGCGCGACTACATGTACCGCATGTACGCCCGCGATCCGCGCGCGCGCATCAACCTGGGCATCCGCCGTCGCCTGGCCCCGCTTCTGGAGAACGACCGGCGCAAGATCGAATTGATGAACGTCCTGCTCTTCACCCTGCCGGGTTCGGTGGTGCTCTACTACGGCGACGAAATGGGCATGGGCGACAACTACTACCTGGGCGACCGCGACGGAGTGCGCACGCCCATGCAGTGGTCGGCCGACCGCAACGCCGGGTTCTCGCGCGCCAACCCGCAGCGCCTCTACCTGCCGGTGATCATCGATCCCGAATACCACTACGAGGCCGTGAACGCGGAGAACCAGGAGCGCAACCGCTCCTCGCTGCTGTGGTGGATGAAGGGCATGATCGCCATGCGCAGGCGCTTCAGGAGCCTTGGCCGGGGCAACATGGAGATCGTCTCCGGGAAGAACCCGAAGACCCTGGCCTACGTGCGCGTCCACGGCGACGAGGCCCTGCTGGTGGTGGTCAATCTCTCGCGCCATCCCCAGATCGTGGACCTCGACCTTTCGGCCTGGGCGGGCCGCGTGCCCGAGGAGGTGTTCTCGCGCCAAAGCTTCCCGCCCGTGCGGACCGAGCCCTACGCTTTCACCCTGGGGCCCCACGGTTACTACGTCTTTTCGCTCGTGCCCGAGGAAGAGGACGCGCGCGCGGCCGCGATGCCCCACCTGGAGCTTCCCCCGCCCGGCGGCTTCCTCGACCGCGACGTGCGCGAGGCCCTGGAGCGCGAGATTCTGGCGGGCTACGTGACAAGGCGGGGCTGGCTGGCCCCGGATCAGAAGCTGCGCTCCATGCATCTTCTGGAAGTGCTGCCCGTGGGCTCGCCGCGCGCGCCCGCCTGGGTGTTGATCTGCCGCGCGTTCTCGGCGGCGCATGCGCCCAAGCTCTTCACCTTGGTCGTTTTTCTGGCCCAGGGCGAGAGCGCGGACAAGGTCATGGCCGAGCGGCCGCGCGACGTGTTGTGCGTCTTCGCCCCGGCCGAGCAACACCACGGCCAAACCTTGCTGGCCGAGGGACTGCCCCTGGCCGAACCCTGCGGCGGGCTGCTCGAACTCGCCTCGCGGCGGAGGCGCATGCGCGGCTGGTCCGGGGAGCTTTCCGTGGACGTGGTGGGCGCGCTGGCGAGAAAGGCCCTGGCGGTGCGCGACGAGTGCAAAACCTCGCATTTCGTCAGCCAGCGCATCAATACCATCGTCTTCTTCGGCGACGCCTGGTGCCTGAAGATTTTCCGTCAGGCCGAGGAAGGGCCCAACCCCGACGTGGAAATCGTGCGCTACCTGCGCGAGCAGGCAGGGTTCGACCACACCCCGGCCATCGCGGGCAGCCTGCGCTACCATGTGCCCGGCGCGGACGACGCCGTGACCGTGGCCGTGCTCAAGGAATACGCCGTGGCCGAGTCGGACGCGGCCCATGTCTGCCGGGGGGCGCTCTCGCGCTTTTTCGAGCGCGTTCTGGCCGCCGCGCCGGACGCCGTGCGCGCACCGCGCGTTTTGGCCTCGCCCGTGGCCGCGGCCCTGGCCCCGCTGCCCGAAGCGGCACGCGGACTCATCGCGGACGGCGACCTCGAATTCCTCTCCCTGTGCGGTCGGCGCACGGCCCAGATGCATCTGGCCCTGGCCCGCGAAACGAACGATCCCGCCTTCGCGCCCGAGCCCTTCTCGCGCCTGTACCAGCGCTCGGCCTACCAGACCATGCAAAGCGTCATGAAGCGCGCCTTGCAGCGGCTGGCCCAGGTCTTGCCGGGCCTCTCGGACAGGCTTGCGGAACGGGCCGCCGAGGTACTGGCCGGGCGCGAGAAGCTTCTGGAGGTCTTTCGGGCCTTCGCGGACCACAAGATCAGGTGCCAAAAGACTCGTGTGCACGGCGATCTGCATCTGGCCCACATGCTGTGGACCGGACGCGACGTGGTCTTCATCGATTTCGAGGGCAAGCCTGAAAAGCCCCTGCCCCAGCGCCGCCTCAAGCGCTCGCCCTTCCGCGACGTGGCCGACGTGCAGCGCTCGCTCTCGGCCCTGGCCTGGGAGGCGCTGCACCAAAGCGGCCAAGTCAGGCCCGAGGACCGCGACCGCCTCGCGCCCTGGCGCGACGCCTGGCTTGCGGCGGCCTTCGGAGCCTTCCTCTCCGCCTATCTGGACGAGGCGGGAGAGGCGGCCATAATCCCCGATTCCAGGGCGGACATGGCGGCCATGCTCGACGCCTACATTCTGGAGAAGGCCCTGGCCGAGCTTTCCCGCCTCGCGCAGGAGAGCCCCGGCGAGGAGCTTCGCCCGTCCCTGCACACCATCCGCCGCATGCTCGAACGCTAGCGGCCATCCCAAGGAGAGACCATGCACCGGCAAAGCGGCGTCATTCTGCATCTCACGAGTCTGCCCTCGGAACACGGCATCGGCGACCTGGGACCGGGAGCGGCCTGGTTCGCGGACTTCCTGGCCGAGTCCGGCCAGGGATTGTGGCAAATCCTGCCCATCGGCCCGACATCCCCGGCTATCGGCAACTCGCCCTATTCGTCCTTCTCGGCCTTCGCGGCCAACCCCTTGCTCATAAGCCCGGACAAGCTCGTGGAGGACGGCTGGCTGCCCCGCTCGGCCCTGGCCGACCACCCGGCCTTTCCCCGCGAGCGTTGCGACTATCCGGCCGTGGAGGTCTACAAGCTCGGCCTTCTCTACGCCGCCTTCAAGGACAACCGGAAACGGCTGGCCGATGACCCGTTCTATGCCCGCTTCTGCCGTGACCAGGCGTACTGGCTCGACGACTATGTCCTGTTCGCCTCCATCAAGGCCGAGCAGGGCGGCCGCATGTGGAGCGAGTGGCCAAGCGAACTGCGCGACCGCGATCCGGCCGCGCTCGACGCCGCGCGCGAGCGTCTGGCCGCGACCGTCGAATACATGCGCTTCGAGCAGTACCTCTTTTTTTCGCAGTGGCAGGAGTTCAGGAAAATGCTCCGCGAGCGGCGCATCCATCTGGTGGGCGACGCGCCCATCTACGTAACCTACGATTCGGCCGACGTCTGGGCTAACACCGACTGCTTCAAGCTCGACCACGACAAGCAGCCCACGGCCGTGGCCGGGGTGCCGCCGGACTATTTTTCGGCCACGGGGCAGCTCTGGGGCAATCCGGTCTTTGACTGGGCGCGGCTGCGCGAGCGCCGCTTCGACTGGTGGATCGAGCGCGTGCGCCACAACCTCTCCCTGTACGACTTCGTGCGCATCGACCATTTCCGTGGATTCGCGGGCTACTGGGAGATCCCGGCCGGGGAGAAGACGGCCGTGAACGGCGAGTGGGTGGACGCGCCGGGCATGGAATTCTTTTCGGAATTGGAGGCGGCCTTTCCGAGCCTGCCCATCATTGCCGAGGATCTGGGCGTGATCACCCCGGACGTGCGCGAACTTCGCGATACGTTCAATTTGCCGGGCATGCGCATCGTGCAGTTCTGCTTCGGCCCCGGCATCGGCGAGAACCTCGACGCGCCGCACAACCACGTGCGCCGGGCCGTGGCCTACACCGGCACGCACGACAACAACACCTCGCGCGGCTGGTTTGCGCACGAAACCAGCGAGGAAGACCGCCGCCGCCTCTTCGCCTATGCGGGCAGGGTCTTCGGCGAACGCGAGGCCGCCTGGGAGTTGATCCGGCTGACCTGGGCTTCGTGCGCGGCCTTTGCCCTGTGCCCCATGCAGGATCTGCTCTCCCTGGACGAGTCCGGCCGCATGAACACGCCCTCCAAGGCCAAGGGCAACTGGGAATGGCGGCTCTCCTGGGAGCAGTTGGGCGGCGAGTTGAAGAGCCGCCTGCGGGCCATGACCGAACTTTTCGGCCGCTGCTGAACAGGGCCGAACGCCCTGGACTCCGCGCCGGACGGGCCTTCCCACGGGTGCTGAATACCGCTTGCCTTTATCGGTTTTCCAGGGCATACGGTCGCCTCCCAACGGAAAGGGTATCCCTTTCCGCTGGTGAGAGGAAAACGCCGCCCCCGACCGATGCGGACTGCGAAGCCCCGAAATTGTTGACAAACCCCTTTTCCAGGCTGTTTAAAAAGGCTCAGATGCAAGGCGCAAGAAAAGCTCAAGGCCGATGCGTATTTGCAATACGCGAGGATTTGAGCTTTTCGCGGCAACGCAGCAGATGGGATTGTTTTCAACAGCCTGACCCCGCGCATCCGCTCGGGGTCTTTGTTTCGTCAGGCGCGGGAGACAGAGCGAAAGCGCCGTCCCGTAGTGAAATTCTTTACCCATGCCATTGACTTAATTCGCGCATCGGGTAGCGTTATTATTACGTTTTCATCTCATCGGCGTGAGGGGTTCGATCGGGCGTGAAGCCCGGATATGGCATGCGCGTCCGGCAACGCGGAACCGGGCGAGGGAGCTTGTCCGATCCGGTCTCGCGCAATCCTGCAACACTACGAGCGTCATCATGAAGAACATTCCCATCGGCGCAAAACTCATCGGCAGCTTGTCGCTTCTGCTTGTCCTGGTCTGCGGGGGGCTTGGCTACATCGCCTACGACCGGGCCTCGACCGCAGTCACCAATGCCGTGCACGAAAACATGCCCACCATGGCCGAAGAGGGCGCCAAGCTCGTGCGCAGCCGCCTGGACTACCATCTTTTGGCCGTGCAGGGCGTGGCCAACCGGCACGTCGTGCGGTCCATGGACTGGAGCCTGCAGGCCCCGGCCCTGGAAGACGAGACCAAACGGCTTGGCTACCTGGGCATGGGCATCATCGCCCCGAACGGGCAGGCGCGCTATCCGGACGGATCGACCGCAGACCTCGGCGACCGCGACTACTTCAAGGCCGCCATGGCCGGTGAAACAGTGGCCTCGGACGTCATCATCAGCCGGGTGACCAACTCGCCGGTGATGATCACGGCCGCGCCCATCCGCAACGAGCGGGGACAGGTGGCGGCCGTGCTTATCGCCCGGCTCGACGCCACCATGTTCAGCCTGATCACGGACGAGATCAAATACGGCCGCACCGGCTACTCCTACATCATCGACGGCAAGGGCACGCTCATCGCCCACGGCAACCGCCAATACGTGCTCGACCAGCGTAACTTCATCGAGGAAGCCAGGACGGATCCTCAGTTCGCCCGCCTCGCCCAGATGCTGCAGCGCATGACAAAGGGCGAGCGCGGCTATGACGAGTACTATTTTGCGGGCAGCGACCGTTATTTCGGCTACGCGCCCATCCCCGGCACGAAATGGTCCATCGCCGTGGGAGCCGTGAAGGACGACGTCATGGCCGACGTGTACGCGCTCAGGAGCGCCATTGCCTGGGCCTCGGCCGCCTTCCTTTTCGTTGGCGTGATCGCGGCCCTGCTCATCAGCCGGGTCGTCACCGGGCCGGTCAGGCGTCTGATGGCCTTTGCCGGGGCCGTGGCCGGGGGCGACCTCAAGGCCACGTCCGGCATCGACCAGAAGGACGAGATCGGCAAGCTGAACGTCAGCATCCAGCAGATGGTGGACTCGCTCATCGCCAAGATGGAGGAGGCCGAGGAAAAGAGCCGCCTCGCGGCCCAGGAGACGGAAAAGGCCAGGCAGGCCACGGCCGAGGCCGAGCAGGCCAGGAAGGAGGCCGAGCAGGCCAAGCGGCAGGGCATGCTCCAGGCGGCCGGTCGCATCGAGGGAATCGTGGAGCGTATGACTTCGGCCTCCGAGGAGTTGAGCGCCCAGGTGGAGCAGGCTTCCAGGGGTTCGGAGGAACAGAAGCACCGCGTGGCCGAGACGGCCACGGCCATGGAGGAGATGAACGCCACGGTCATCGAGGTGGCGCGTAACGCCTCGCAGTCGGCGGCCGATGCGGACAACGCCAAGGGCAAGGCCCAGGGCGGCGAGACGTCCGTGCGCGAGGTCATCGCGGCCATCGAGGACGTGAAGGCGCAGGCCGAGGCGCTGCAAACGAGCATGGAAGGGCTCGGCAGGCAGGCCGAGGACATCGGCCGCATCATCGGGGTCATCGAGGACATCGCGGACCAGACCAACCTTCTGGCCCTGAACGCGGCCATCGAAGCGGCCCGCGCGGGCGATGCCGGGCGCGGCTTCGCCGTGGTCGCGGACGAGGTGAGAAAGCTGGCCGAGAAGACCATGAGCGCCACCAAAGAGGTCGGCCAGGCCATCTCCTCCATCCAGGGCGAGGCCAGAAAGAGCGTCACGGCCACCAGCGAGGCCGCCAAAGCCGTGGCCAAGTCCACGACCCTGGCCGAGCATTCGGGCGCGGCACTCATGGAGATCGTGACCATCGTCTCCAACACGGCCGGACAGGTGGCCTCCATCGCCACGGCCGCCGAACAGCAGTCCGCGACCTCCGAGGAAATCAACCGAGCCATCGAGGACATCAGCCGCATCTCCAACGAGACGGCCCAGGTCATGTCCGAATCGGCCAAGGCCATCTCGGATCTGGCGCGTCAGGCCTCGGAGCTTCAGGCCCTGGTCGAGGACCTCAAGAGCTGATTCGCACCTTCATTCGATTGAAAAAGGCCGCCGCGACTGCTGTGTCGCGGCGGCCTCGGACCGCTGAAAAGACGCCGTCTGCGGCGTTGCTGCGAAAGCGCCGACCCCTTGCGTATGTCTTTATACGCGTCGGGCCCGGCGCTTTCTTGCGCCTTGCATCCGACGCCTTTGAGCGGTCCGTGGAATTGTGTTCGTCAACAGCCCGCGCCTGACGCAATCAAGCCTGATTTCTACTCGCGCTTCAAGCCCTGCACCGGGAAGGATACATCCTCGGCCACGAAGGCCTCGGCCTCGGTGCCGACGGGGTAGGATGCCTCGTCGCCGCGCGCGAAAAGCAAAAACGGGCAGCAGCCCATGCCGAAGATCGTGGTCGAGGTCTCGCTGTCCTCGCCCGTGGCGCTCTCCATGCCAGAGCCCAGGAAGACGTTGACGTTGCCCTCGGCGGTGACGCTGACGACCTTGAATTGGATGAATCCGGCCTTGCCTTCGTGCTCGGCGCGCCTGACCTCGGTGACGCGGCCGACGGCCGGGGCGCCCTCGGGAATGACCACATACCCGTCCACTTTCACGGGTCGGGTAACGGCCAGATAGACTTGGTCGCCCTCGTCGTGGACGTCGCTGGAGAGCGCCCGCGTCAGTTGCAGATAGACCGGGGTTCCCTTGGTCAGGGTCACTGTCTGATCTGGGGCGCCGGACTGGGCGTGGGCCGGGGCGTGCGTCAGGGCGACGGAGACGAACAGGGCGAGAGCGGCGAAGGCGAGCGAGGTCCAGGATTTCACGGGGCGTCTCCCAATGGGCGAGGGGTTGGACGGTCCAGTCGGAACACGAGCGAATCGATCATTCGGCAATAGCGTGGATGACAGAAGAGGGCAATGGTTGATCCGGCGATTGCGCCGCTGAGCAGCTTGAGCGCCGTGTCGCTTTTCCACAGGCCGTGGTTGGCCGAAAGGCCGTCGAGCAGGCAGGGAATGAGCCCGGCGACGAGAAGCCAGCCGGGCAGGGGCCGGGCGCGGGCAAGGAGCCCCAGCGCAACGGAGAGGGCCATGCCGCCGTAAAGCGCCATGCAGCGCGCACAAAGCCCCAGCCGCGCGTCGCCCAGAAACAGGCTGCGGGTGGGCAGTTGGTGGCAGATGCCGCCGAGCAGTCCGTAAATCTCCCGCGAGGTGGGGTCGCCCTGCATCCGCAACAGTGGCGCGGCCAGGGCGGCAAGCACGATTCCCCAGACGAGCAACACGGGCAGGGATTTGAGCAGGGCGGCGAGAACCGCAAGCCTCCTGGGCGGACGGGCGTGCCTGGGCTCGGAAGGGGCGGCGGATGAGGATGGTTGTCGTTGGGCCCGCATGGACACGGCATAGCCCAGAGCGCGGCGAGCGGCAATGCGGACCTGGCAGGGAATACTCAGCCGGTCGTGCAGCCGGGGCAGTTCGTGGGCGGCTGTGCGGCGAAGTGGGTCTCCCAGTCCGGCGCCAGGCAGTCGATGGTCGCACCGAACGAGGCTCTGAACGCCTCGGGCCCGGGTACGGCCGGGGCGCGCGGATCAGGGCACACGGCCCTGGACTTGTCCAGTCGGCGGACCTCGTCGGGGCTCACGTATTCGAGCGCGCCGCAGAACACGCATTTGAAGTAGGTGGCCTGACGCAGGCAATTGCAGTCGGTCTTGGCGAAGAGGTGTTTGCGCATGACGGACTCAGCTCCGGCCAGTGCCGTTTTCGTCGCCAAGCGGCAGCAGGCGGCTTTCACGCAGCAGCAGGATCGCGCCCAGAAGTGCGCCCGTGGCGTCGGTGAAGGGCGTGACCGTGGTGAAGTGCATTTCGCCAGTGGCGCGTTCCGCCAGGATGATATTGTAAGGGGCGGGGGTTTCAGCCAGCCGGGCAAGGTGTCTTTCGTCCGCCGGGTCGAGGGGTTCGAGCCAGCCGGAGAGGGGCGCGCCGCCGCTCGCGTCCTGATCCGCGCCAAGGCGGGTGGCGAAAAGCCGATTGCACAGGGCCACGTTTCCATCCAGATCGACCAGGACCATGGCGTCGGCCATGGCGTCCATGACCTGGCGCAGCATGGCCAGATGCGCCTCGAGGTCGCGCTTTGCGCCCATGGAGCGGGTCACGTCCATGGCCGCGCCGAAGAGTCGTGTCCTGCCGGCCCCCCCGGAGACCGTGACCTGCTCGCGCACGAACAGCATCTGGCCGTCGCGGCCGTAGAGCGGGACGACACGCGCGAGCGTCGTGCCCGGAGCCAGGGCGAGGCAGGCTTCCCAGTCGGCCGGATCGGCGTAGACCTGCTGGCCCATGTTCACGACGCGCTCGCGCGTCGCCTCGGGACCGTCGTCGCCGAGCATGGCCGCGAAGGCGGCGTTGACCAGAGTGTAGCGTCCAACGGCGTCCGCAGCCCAAAGCCCCGCTCCGCACAGCTCGAAGCAGGCCAGGGCGTCGTTTTGCTCCGCCCTGGACGGCGTGGAGCGTTGCACATCGCAAGGGCCGACCTGCCCGTTTGTCATGCGAACCCCCCCCTCGTCATGGTGCGCCCGGAACGAACCGGCGCGTTCGAATCCCGCTCCCGGAACTTCGGGAGCCTCTGCGGATGTGGACGCACTGCGTCCAGGCTACGCTAGGAAAACGGCCTGCGTTTGTAAAGACGTCTCGCAGCGACGGAAAGCTTGGTTCTCTCCAGATACTGCCGGAAGGGCGCAAGGATGACGCATGTTGCGAAGTTGGGGAAACCTGCGGCACGGGGCGGATTTTTTGCGAAACTGATTGACAGGGCCCATGACTGGAGTATGGTCGAAATATGAATCTTAAGAACCCTCATGACGAGGGCGGCAAACGTCTCGAAGTCCTGCCTAGCGCGGAAGCCTATTGTCCCACCTGCGGACGTATGCTCGCCGCCGGAGAGCCGCTGTACACCTGTGGCACCTGCGGCGCGAGGATGTGCGGCGTGAGCGAGCGGGCGCTATCGTGCTCCGGCTGGCTGTACTGCCCCATCTGCCGCACCATGGCCCGGCCCGAGTGGTTGCAGGTTTCGACCGCGACAGTCTGATACGAGCCGCTTTCGACGACCATGACCCCTCGTTCAGCCCGCGCATCGCGGGTGTCCACGCCTTCTTCTTCCCTCCGAACCCGCTTCCGTGTATACAAGCCCCGTAGGTGCCAATCGCACCGGCATATTTCTCCAAGGAGCCGTTTTTACTGATGAAATCCCCCGAGATGCCCCGCGTCACGCCTGTCCCGTCCGCCCCGGCCGATCTGGTCGAGCCGCGCCTCAACCCCAACGCCGAAGTCGTCCTGACCAAGCGCTATCTGCGCAAGGGGCCGGACGGTCTGCCCCGCGAGGACTACAGGCAGATGTTTTGGCGGGTGGCCGCGACCATCGCCGCCGAGGAGAGCAAGTACTCCTCCTCGCCCTACTCCGTGGCCGAGCTGGCGCAAGAGTTCTATAGCCTGATGACCTCGTGGCGCTTTCTGCCCAACTCGCCCACGCTCATGAACGCGGGCACGGAGCTCGGGCAGCTCGCGGCCTGCTTCGTGCTGCCGGTGGACGACTCCATCGACGGCATCTTCGACGCGGTGAAACACGCGGCCATGATCCACAAATCTGGCGGCGGCACGGGCTTCTCCTTCTCGCGCCTGCGCCACGAGGGCGCGCGCGTGGGCTCCACGGGCGGCGTGGCGTCCGGCCCCATCTCGTTCATGAAGATCTTCAACACCGCCACCGAGCAGATCAAGCAGGGCGGCACCCGGCGTGGGGCCAACATGGGCATCCTGCGCGTGGACCATCCGGACATCGTTCGATTCATCGAGTCCAAGGCGCGCCAGGGAGAACTGAACAATTTCAACATTTCCGTGGCCCTCACCGAGGGCTTCATGCAGGCCGTGGAGAAGGACGAGGAATACGATCTCGTGGCTCCGCATTCCGGCAAGGTCAAGGGCAGGCTCAGGGCGCGCGAGGTCTTCAACCTGCTCGTGCAAAAGGCCTGGGAATCCGGCGATCCGGGCATCGTCTTTTTGGACCGCGTGAACCGCGACAACCCCACCCCGGACCAGGGCGAGATCGAGTCCACCAATCCTTGCGGCGAACAGCCGTTGCTCCCCTACGAGGCATGCAACCTGGGCTCCATCAACCTGGCGCTCCTGGCCAAGCCCGAGGCGCGCGACGGCGTGGACTGGGAGGAGCTTGCGCGCGTTGTGCACCTTTCCGTGCGCTTCCTGGACAACGTCATCGACGCCTCCAACTACCCGCTCCCGCAGATCGGCGAGAAGGTGCGCACCAACCGCAAGATCGGCCTGGGCGTCATGGGCTTCGCGGACCTGCTCTTCCAACTCCGCGTGCCCTACGACTCGCAGGAGGCCCTGAATCTGGCCGAAAAGATCATGAAGTTCATCCAGACCGAGTCCAAGAGCGCCTCGGCCCAACTCGCCGAGGAGCGCGGCCCCTTCCCGGCTTACGAGACCTCGGTTTACGGAAAACGCAACGAGGGACCCTACCGCAACGCCACGACCACGACCATAGCGCCCACGGGCACCTTGTCGATCATCGCGGGCTGCTCCTCGGGCATCGAGCCGCTCTTCGCGCTCGCCTTTTCGCGCAACGTCATGGACGGCGAACGCCTCATGGAGGCCAACCCCTATTTCGAGGAGGCGCTCAAAGCCGCCCAGGCCCACTCCAAGACGCTCATGGAAGACGTGGCCAAGAAGGGCAGCGTGGCGCACATGGAGCACGTGCCCGAGGACATCCGCCGCGTCTTCGTCACGGCCCACGACGTGGCCCCGCAGTGGCACCTGAAGATGCAGGCCGCCTTCCAGAAATACACCGACAACGCCGTGTCCAAAACCGTGAACCTCCCGCATGAGGCCACGCAGCAGGACATCTGGAACATCTACTGGATGGCCTACGAGATGGGCTGCAAGGGCGTGACCGTGTACCGCGACGGCTGCCGCGCCGACCAGGTTCTGTGCACCGGGGAGACGCCCGGCGCCAAGCCCGCCGAGCCCAAGAAGCCCATCAACGGCGTGGTGAACGTGAAGAAGCGGCCCGACGTGGTCTACGGTTTCACCCAGAAGGTCAAGACCGGGTTCGGCGACCTCTACCTGACCATCAACGAGGTGGACGGCAAGCCCTTCGAGGTCTTCGCGGTCATCGGCAAGTCCGGCCAGTCGCGCATGGCCAAGGCCGAGGCCATCGGCCGCTTGGTTTCGCTGCTCTTCCGCTCCGGCATCGGCGTCAGGCCGGTGGTGGCGCAGTTGGAGGGCATCGGCGGCGAGTACTCGGTCTTCACCAAGAAGCGGCTGCTCAAGTCCATCCCCGACGCCATGGCTTACGTGCTCAGGCAGCGTTACATGGCCGACGAGCAATTGCAGGAGGACGGCGAGTCACTGCGTGCCTCCTGCCCGGAGTGCGACGGCGTCCTGGTCTTCGAGGAAGGCTGCAACAAATGCCACTCCTGCGGCTACACCAAGTGCGGCTAGCGGCGCGGCCAAGGATTCGGCGGTAGACCATGGTTCATCTGGAGCGGGTGTCCTTCAACTTCGGCAAGAACTGGGCCCTGAAGGACGTTTCCCTCAGCCTGGACAAGGGCGAGTTCCTGTTCCTGACCGGCCCCTCGGGCGCTGGCAAGACCACGCTCATGCGGCTGCTCTACGGCGCCCTGCCCGTGACGCGGGGAATGAAGGCCGAGGTCTGCGGCTTCGACTTGAAGAAGCTTACGCGCTCGCGCATCCCGAAGCTCAGGCGCGAGATCGGCGTGGTCTTCCAGGATTTCAAGATCCTGCCCAAGCGCACGGTCTTTGCCAACGTGGCCCTGGCCCTGGAGGTGCGCGGCACGCCCAGGAACCTCATCGAGCGGCGGGTGCGGGCGGTGCTGCGCGTGCTCAAGCTCGACGACAAGGCCTACGAGGCCTGCGAGCGGCTCTCGGGCGGCGAACAGCAGCGCGTGGCCATCGCCCGGGCCGTGGTCGTGAACCCCAAGCTCATCTTGGCCGACGAGCCCACCGGCAACCTGGACATGGGGCTCTCACGCCGCCTGATCGAGGTCTTCAAGCAATTCCACGCCTACGGCGCGAGCATCATCATGGCCACGCACAACGCCGAGGTGCTGCACATGGTGCCCGAGGCGCGGGTGCTGCACCTGGACGACGGCACGGTCTGCGAGGCGCAGTGCTCCGTGGAGAGCCGTGGGGAGCCGCTCTCGCGGCCCATCGACCAGGATGCCTCGGCCGACATGGAAGGGGAGGGCTGAGATGGGCTCCGTCATCCGCATGGCCGTGCGCGGCATCCGCGAACTCGGCGACCATCCCCTGGCCCAGGCCTTCACCCTGGCGGCGGTCACGCTTTCCGCCTTTCTGGCCGGGCTCTTCCTGCTGCTTTTGCACAACATCGACCGCGTGGTCACGGAGCAGCGCGGCGAGGTGACCTTCCAGATCTACTGGCAGGCCAAGCTCCCGCAGGACCAGGTGGCCAAGGCCTGGGAGGAATTGCGCCAGGATCCGGCCTTAAAGAGCCTTGAGACCTTCACCCCGGAGCAGGCCTTCGGTGAGTTGTCCAAGGCCTTTGGCGGCCGGGGCTCCCTGGCTCCTGGCCGGGAGAATCCCCTGCCGCCCACGGCCAAGGCCACCTTCGCCGTGCCCAAGGACGACGCGGCCTGGGCCCAGGGCATCAGGGACCGGCTGCGGGGCATGGCTGGCGTGACCGACGTGCATTACAACCCCTTGCAGATGGACCTGGCCACCTCCTGGGTGCGGGTCAGCCGGGGCGTGGTCTGGCCACTCATCGGGCTGCTCGGGCTCGTGGCGGGTTTGATCGTGGGCAACACCATCAAGCTGGCCCAGATCTCGCGCCTGGACGAGGTGGACATCCTGCGCCTAGTGGGCGCGACCAGGGCCTACATCCAGCTTCCCATGCTCTCGGGCGGGGCCTTCCTGTGCCTCGTCGCGGGCGTTCTGGCGCTCTTGCTGCTCAAGGGTTTCCAGCTTGTGGCGCACAACGCGCTGAACGTGGCGCCGCTCTTCGTGACCATCGAATTCCTGCCCATGACCCAGGCGCTGGGACTCTTCGGCGCGCTGATCGGCGTGGGGTTGGTGTCGAGCTGGGTCGCGGTCAAGGAATAGCTAGCAGGCCGTCCCAAAAGCACTGTCTGTGGCGTTGCCGCGAAAGCGCCGGTCCCGACGCG